>NZ_PSUC01000032.1:0-28631 GCF_002931635.1 Rathayibacter sp. AY2B7
CGCCTGCCGCCACCACTGGGCATCCTCGGTCGTGCCGCTCCTGCTGAGTACCGTGTCCGTCACGGGTGTCCTTCCGTTCGTCGTGGTCTGCGCCCTCTCGGTGATCGCACCCCTCTGGGTGACGGTGACGATGGCCTTCAAGACCACCGCCCAGGCGGTCGACGGGAACGCCTTCTCGCTGCCGGCGCCCTTCTCGGTCGACGGCTTCGTGCAGGCCTGGAACCTCACCGACTTCCCACGCGGCTTCGCGATCTCGGTCCTCGTCTCGGCCATCACGGTCGGCGGCACCATCGTCTTCGCCGCTCTCGCCGCCTACGCCATCTCCCGCAACTGGCACCGCCGCTTCTACCGCTGGTCGTTCTTCTACCTGCTCGCGGCGATGTTCCTGCCGTTCCCGGTGCTCGCTCTCTCGCAGGTGTCCCTCACCGGCCTCGCCGGACTCGACAACCCGATCGGCGTCGCGATCCTGCACATCATGTTCCAGCTCTCGTTCAGCGTGATGCTGTTCACAGCATTCCTCCGCTCCCTCCCCGAAGAACTGGAGGAGAGCGCCCGCCTCGACGGAGCGACCACCAACCAGGTCTTCTGGCGGCTGGTGTTCCCCCTGCTGGCACCGATGAGCGCGACCGTCGGCATCTTCGCCTTCCTCGCCTCCTGGAACGACTTCATGATGCCGTCGCTGATCACCTCGGACCCGACGCTCCAGACGCTCCCGGTGCTCCAGAAGATCTTCCAGACCCAGTTCAGCAACGACTACAACGTCGCTTTCGCGTCCTACCTGATGGCCATGGCACCGGCGATCATCGTCTACCTGTTCACGCAGCGGTGGGTGATGTCCGGCGTCACCCAAGGCGCCATCAAATAGGCCCGCGGGTCTCGGGGCGGCCGTCTGCGGCGTTGTCGTCGGTCGCCGTAGCTCCGCTACGCCTCCCTCCTCCGCCTTGCAGACGACCACCCCGAGACCCGCGGGCTCGACTCCGGGAGGCGAGGGTGCCGTGCTGCGCACGAGCCTGCCCCGAACATGCTGGTCGAGTAGCCCCGGAGGGGCGTATCGAGACCCACCCCGGCCCCGAACATGCTGGTCGAGTAGCCCCGGAGGGGCGTATCGAGACCCACCGTGACCGGACACGCGGCCTCGGAGCAGCAGCCCTGGCGGAGGTGGATCTCGATACGCCCGCTGAGCGGGCTACTCGATCAGCATGAACGCGACGGCTGACCCATCAGCAAGAACCACACCACAGACCACGACGAACGGAAGGACACCCGTGACGGACACGGTACTCAGCAGGAGCGGCACGACCGAGGATGCCCAGTGGTGGCGGCAGGCGGCGGTGTACCAGATCTACCCGCGGAGCTTCGCGGACGCGAACGGGGACGGGATAGGCGATCTCGCGGGGATCATCGAGCGGATCCCGTATCTGCGGGAGCTCGGGATCGACGCGGTGTGGCTCAGCCCGTTCTACCCGTCGGCGCTCGCCGACGGCGGGTACGACGTGGCCGACTACCGCGATGTCGACCCGCGGATCGGCACGCTCGCCGAGTTCGACGAGATGACGGCCCGCCTGCACGACGCGGGGATCCGGGTCGTGGTCGACATCGTCCCCAACCACTCCTCGGACCTGCACCCCTGGTTCCAGGAGGCGCTCGCCTCCCCGAAAGGCTCGCCCGAGCGCGAGCGCTACGTGTTCCGCGACGGGCTCGGCGCCGACGGCTCCGAGCCGCCGAGCGACTGGGAGTCCGTCTTCGGCGGATCGGCCTGGGAGCCGGTCGGCGACGGCCAGTGGTACCTGCACCTGTTCGCCCGGGAGCAGCCCGACTGGAACTGGGCGAACCGCGAGATCCGCGACGACTTCCTCCGCACCCTCGCCTTCTGGGCCGACCGCGGCGTGGACGGCTTCCGGATCGACGTGGCGCACTCCCTGGTCAAGGACCTGACGCCCCCGCTCGCCTCCGCGGCCCAGATCGAGGGGCAGCGCACGGACGGATCGCACCCGTTCTGGGACCGCGACGAGGTGCACGAGGTCTACGCCGAATGGCGCGCCCTCTTCGACTCCTACGACCCGCCCCGCACCGCTGTGGCGGAGGCGTGGGTCGACGCCTCGCGCCGCGCCCGCTACGCGAGCCCAGAGGGGCTCGGCCAGGCGTTCAACTTCGACCTGCTCGAGGCCGACCTCGACGCGGAGGAGTTCCGCCGGCTGATCACCTTCAACCTCGAGCTCGCCGCGGAGTCCGGCTCGTCGACCACGTGGGTGCTCTCGAACCACGACGTGGTCCGGCACGCGACGCGCTATGGACTGCCGCCCCGCGGCGCCGCCGACACCGCCCCGGCGAAGCAGTGGCTGCTGAGCGGAGGAGCGGAGCCGGTCCTCGACCGCGAGAAGGGCCTGCGACGCGCCCGCGCCGCGACCCTGCTCCTGCTGGCCCTGCCCGGCTCCGCCTACCTGTACCAGGGCGAGGAGCTGGGACTGCACGAGGTCGCCGGGATCCCCGACGCCGACCGGCAGGATCCGACCTTCTTCCGCAGCGGCGGCGTCGACGTCGGCCGCGACGGCTGCCGCGTCCCGCTGCCGTGGGAGTCCACCGGGCCCTCGCTGGGCTTCGGTCCGGGCGGCGCGCACCTGCCCCAGCCCGCGTGGTTCGCCGACTCCTCCGTGGAGGCGGAGGAGCTGTCGGAGTGCTCGACGCTCGCGCTCTACCGCCGGGCGCTGGCGCTCCGGCACGGGCTGCAGACGGAGGAGCACCTGGAGTGGCGGGGGGACGCGGCCGACGTCGTCGACTTCAGCCGCCCGAACGGCTGGCGCTCGGTGACGAACCTGGGAGCGGAGCCGGTCGAGCTGCCCGAGGGCGAGCTGCTGCTCGCGAGCGTCCCGGTGACGGGCCGCCTGCTCCCGCCGGACGCCACCGCCTGGCTCCGCTGACGACGGGGGAGCTCCCTCCCCAACGCGGAAGGCGCCCCCGCCCGAGGATCCGAGGATCCTGCAGGCGGGGGCGCCTTTCCGTGCGACGCGGGTCAGTGCGTGGAGGGGTCCTGCTCGACCTCGGTGCGGTCACCCGACCACAGCGTGTGGAAGGTGCCCTCCTTGTCGACGCGCTTGTAGGTGTGCGCTCCGAAGAAGTCGCGCTGGCCCTGCACGAGAGCGGCCGGGAGGCGCTTGGAGGCGAGCGAGTCGTAGTACGACAGCGCGGCGCCGAAGCCGGGGATCGGCACGCCCGAGAGCGCGGCGGTCGAGACGATGCGGCGCCAGGCGGCCTCGCCGTTGGCGACGGCCTCGGCGAAGTACGGGTCCTCGAGGAGGGTCGTGATGCCGGCGTTCTCGTCGTAGGCGTCGACGATGCGGTTGAGGAACTGGGCGCGGATGATGCAGCCCGCGCGCCAGATCTTGGCGACCGCTCCCTTGTCGATCTCCCAGCCGTACTTCTCGGCTCCGGCGATGATCGCGTCGAAGCCCTGCGAGTAGGCGACCACCTTGGAGGCGTAGAGCGCGGCGCGCACGTCGTCCTCGAAGCCCTCGTACTTCTCGACCGGGGTCGGGCGCGAGGTGACGCGGGCCTGCACGGCCTCGCGCTGCTCCGGGTGGGAGGACACGGCGCGGGCGAAGACGGCCTCGGCGATGCCGCCGACGGGGACGCCGAGGTCGAGCGCGTTCTGCACGGTCCAGACGCCGGTGCCCTTCGAGCCGGCCTGGTCGAGGACGACGTCGATGAAGGGATTGCCGGTGTCGGCGTCGACCTGGCGGAGCACCTCGGCGGTGATCTCGATGAGGTACGACTCGAGGTCGCCCTTGTTCCAGGCGTCGAAGACCTCGGCGATGGCGGCGGGCTCGTGTCCGCCGACGGTGCGGAGCAGGTCGTACGCCTCGGCGATGAGCTGCATGTCGGCGTACTCGATGCCGTTGTGGATCATCTTGACGAAGTGGCCGGCGCCGTCGGTGCCGATGTGGGTGACGCAGGGCTCGCCCTCGGCGACCGCGGCGATCGACGAGAGGATCGGGCCGAGGGTCCTGTAGGACTCGACCGAGCCGCCGGGCATGATCGACGGGCCCTTGAGCGCGCCCTCCTCGCCGCCGGAGATGCCGGTGCCGACGAAGTGGATGCCGGTCTCGCGGACGGCCTTCTCGCGGCGGATGGTGTCGGTGAAGAGCGCGTTGCCGCCGTCGACGATGATGTCGCCGGGCTCGAAGACCTTCGTCAGCTGCTCGATCACGGCGTCGGTGCCGCGGCCGGCCTGGACCATGATGATCGCGGTGCGCGGGGTGGCGAGCGAGGCGGCGAAGTCCTCGATGGTCTCGGAGGCGACGAAGCCCGCCTCCGGGTGCTCCGTGATGAGGGTCTCGGTGCGGCCGTAGGAGCGGTTGAACACCGCGACCGTGTTGCCCTCGCGGCTGGCGAGGTTGCGGGCGAGGTTCGAGCCCATCACCGCCAGACCGACGACTCCGATGTTGGCTGTGGCGGTGGGCTTGTCAGACACGGTTCTCCTCGACGTTCGCGTTCAGGGGCGAGCCCAGGCTAGCCCCGGGTCGCTCCCGGGAGCCCGGGTCCGAGCCGTCTCCCGGCTGCACATCGGTCGTGCGGCGCGCGCACGGTCTTGCGCGCGCCGCGACGACCGCGACCGGAACCGGTCAGGCGCCGTGGCCGAGGGGGACGCGCTCCGACGGGATCGGCGGCGGCGGGGGAGTGCCGTCGCCGAACGGGCGGCCGCCGAGCTCCTCGCGGCGCGAGGGGACGAGCCAGCCGGAGAGGTCCGGGCCCTTGGGGACGACGCCGGTCGGATTGATGTCCCGCTGCACCTCGTAGTAGTGCGACTTGATGTGGGTGAAGTCGATCGTGTCGCCGAACCCCGGAGTGGCGAACAGGTCGCGGGCGTAGCCCCAGAGCGCGGGCATCGCCGACAGCAGGTTCCGGTTGGCCTTGAAGTGGCTGTAGTAGACGGCGTCGAAGCGGGCGAGCGTCGTGAAGAGCCGCACGTCCGCCTCGGTGATGGTGTCGCCGACCAGGTAGCGGCGGGTGCTCAGCCGCTCCTCCAGCCAGTCCAGCCGCGCCCAGAGGCGGTCGTAGGCCCGCTCGTAGGAGCGCTGCGAGCCGGCGAAGCCGCACTTGTAGACGCCGTTGTTCACGTCGTGGAAGACCAGCTCGGCGATCTCGTCGATCTCCTCGCGGTGCTCCTCGGGGTAGAGGTCGGGGGCGCCGTCGCGGTGGAACGCGGTCCACTCGGTGGAGAAGTCGAGCGTCATCACCGGGTAGTCGTTGGTGACGACCTGGCCGCTCGGGATGTCCACGAGGGCCGGGACGGTGATCCCGCGCGGGTAGTCGGGGAAGCGGGCGAAGAACGCGTCCTGGAGGCGGGGGATGCCCAGCACCGGGTCGACCCCGCCCGGGTCGAGGTCGAAGGTCCAGCTGCGCTTGTCGTGGGTGGGCCCGCAGATGCCCATCGAGAGGGCGTCCTCGAGCCCGAGCAGGCGCCGCACGATCACGGCGCGGTTCGCCCACGGGCAGGCGCGGGAGACGACGAGGCGGTAGCGCCCGGCCTCCACCGGGTACCCGTCGCGGCCGTCGGCGGTGATCCGCGTCGGGATGTAGTTCGTGTCGCGGTGGAAGCCGTTCTTCTCGACGTAGGAGCCGAAGTCGTCGCTCGTCATACCCGCACGGTAGGCGGTCCGCCTGGACGTCCGGCTCCGAGTCCGGCGGCGCGACCGACTGCTGGCGGGCGGCCGCGATGCCGGGTAGGATCGGCAGCTGAACTTCGGCGAGGGATGCACGTGCATCCGTGATCGACGCGGTGGAAGCAGGCGAGGCCCCCACGGGGCGCCACGGACTTCTCCTCACGCTGACATGCGTTCGAGTCGACAAACCGTCCGTGGCCGCAGGCCACGACCCGATCCGGTGGCGTGCGCGCCGCCCAAGGAGAACATCATGGCTGAACTGACCAACAAGGTCGTCGTCGAGGTCCGCACCTCGTTCGGCAAGGGCGCCGCCCGCAAGATCCGCGCGCAGGACAAGATCCCCGCGGTCCTCTACGGCCACGGCACCGAGCCCCAGCACCTCACCCTCCCGGGCCACCAGGTGCTCCTGCTCACCCGCAAGGCGAACGCGATCCTCGAGCTCGACATCGAGGGCGCCGCGCAGACGACGCTGGTGAAGGACATCCAGCGCGACCCGGTGCGCCAGATCATCGAGCACATCGACCTCGTCGTCATCAACAAGGGCGAGAAGGTCGAGGTGGACATCCCCGTGCACGTCGAGGGCGACGCCGCTCCCGGCACCCTCGTCTCGATCGAGTCGAACACCCTCTCGCTCGAGGTCGACGCCACGCGCATCCCGCAGAACATCGTCGTCTCCGTCGAGGGCCTCGAGGCCGGCACGCAGATCACCGCCGCCGACGTCACGCTCCCCGAGGGCGCCACGCTGGTCACCGACGCCGAGGTGCTCATCGTCAACGTCACCGCCGAGGTCGAGCAGGACCTGGGCGAGGACGACGAGACCCCGGCCTCGGGCGACGTCGTCGCCGAGACCGCGGAGTAGTCCGCACCACCCCGGGAACGGGCCCGCTCGCAGCCGCGGCGGGCCCGTTCCGCGTCCGGCGGGGGAGTCCCTCCGCCGCCCCCGAGGAAGAGGAACGACATGGGTGACACCTGGCTGGTCGTCGGACTGGGCAACCCGGGTGCGCAGTACGCGCGCAACCGGCACAACGTCGGCCAGATGGTGCTCGACGAGCTCGCGACGCGGATCGGCGGCTCGTTCCGCCGGCACAACCGCGCCAACGCCGTGGTCGCCGAGGGCTTCCTCCGCCCGGGCGGGCCGAAGCTCGTGCTGGGCAAGCCCAACAGCTTCATGAACCTCTCCGGCGGGCCGACGGCGCAGCTGCTCGACTTCTACTCGGTCGACCCGGCGCACCTGATCGTCGTGCACGACGAGCTCGACATCCCCTTCGACACCCTGCGCCTCAAGCAGGGCGGCGGTCACGGAGGGCACAACGGCATCCGCGACATCCTCGCGGCGACCGGAGGAGCCGAGTTCCTGCGCGTGCGGGTCGGCATCGGCCGCCCGCCTGGCCGCCAGCAGGCCGCCGACTTCGTGCTGAAGGACTTCGCCGGCCCGGAGCGCGAGGCGCTCCCGATCCTGGTCTCGGACGCCGCCGACGCCGTCGAGCTCATCGCCGACTCCGGCCTCTCCGCCGCCCAGCTGAAGTTCCACACCAGCGCCTGACCCGCCCTTCGCCGAGGGGACCCCGGACGGCGAGGGAGACCGCAGCCCCGGGCTCCCTCGACGGTTCGGGGTTCCCTCGGCGGTCGGCCCGCGGGGCGGCCGTAAACTGGACCCGTGCCCCTCAACGAGATCATCTCGGCGCTGTCGCGCGCCTCCACGTTCGACGATGCTCTCGCGTACGCGGTGCGGGACGCCGACTTCTCGGTGGCCGACGGCCTCCGGGTCCCCCTGCTCGCGGGCCTGATCGAGAGGCGCGCGGAGGCGGGACGCCCGCAGGCGGCGCTGGTGGTCACGGCCACGGGCCGCGACTCCGAGAACGTGCGCGCCTCCCTCGGCTGCATGCTGCCGGACGCGGACGTGGTCGAGTTCCCGGCCTGGGAGACGCTGCCGCACGAGCGCCTCAGCCCGAGCGCCGAGATCGTGGGGCGGCGCCTGGACGCGCTGCGGCGGATGAAGCAGTGGTCCGGCGAGCGGCCCCTCGTGGTGGTCGCCTCCGTGCGCGCGGCGCTGCAGCCGGTCGCCGACAACCTCGCCGACATCGAGCCGATCCGACTCGTGAAGGGCGCCCGCGGCTACGACCTCGGCCGCATCTCGGCCGAGCTGGTCGACCTGGCCTACGCCCGGGTCGACATGGTCACGCGCCGCGGCGAGTTCGCCGTGCGCGGCGGCATCCTCGACGTCTTCCCCGCGGTGGCCGAGCATCCGAGCCGAGTGGACTTCTTCGGCGACGAGGTCGACTCCATCCGCGGCTTCTCCGTGGCCGATCAGCGCTCGCTCCCGGGCGAGGCCGACTCGGTGGTCCTCCCGCCGAGCCGCGAGCTGCTGCTGGTGCCCGCGGTGAGGCAGCGGGCCCGCGAGATGCTGCACGAGTTCCCGAGCCTGTCGGCGATGCTCGCGAAGATCGCCGAGGGCATCCCAGTCGAGGGCATGGAGTCGCTCGCCCCCGCGCTGCTCGAGCGGCTGGTCCCGATCTCGCACTACCTGCCCGAGGGGGCGGCCGTCGCGGTCCTCGCCCCCGAGCGCGTGGCGACGCGGGCGATCAGCCTCGCCGAGACGAACCGCGAGTTCCTGCAGGCGGCCTGGAGCGCGGCGACCGCCGGCGCCGAGGCCCCCATCGACCTCGCCTCGGGCGAGTTCATCTCGCTCGGCGCGCTCCGCGACTCCGTGAAGCTCAGCGCCCCGGGCGCCGACGCTCCCGACCACCCGTGGTGGACGATGAGCACGTTCCGCCAGGGCCCCGCCGCGGGCGAGGCCGAGGTGCTGCCGGAGGAGCTCGGGATCGACGAGATCCTCGCCGTCCGCGTCGAGGGCGAGCCGGTCCCCGGATTCGGAGCGAGCGTCGAGGGCGCCCTCGCCCACGTCCGCGCGCGCCTGGCCGACGGCTGGACCGTGGTCCTGACCGCGCCCGGCACCGGCACGGTCGAGCGCACCGACCAGGTCCTCGCCGAGCACGAGGTCGCCGCCCGCATCGTCGCCGACCTCCCCGCCGGGCTCGAGACGGGCCTGGCCTACGTGGTCCAGGCCTCCGTCGATCACGGCTTCGAGGTGGAGGAGGCGAAGCTCGCCCTGCTCACCGACACGGAGTTCTACGGCCGCACCGTCGGCTACGACTCCCGCGCGGTGAAGAAGCTCGCGTCGCGCCGCAAGAACGTCGTCGACCCGCTGCAGCTCACGCCCGGCGACTTCGTGGTGCACGCCACGCACGGCATCGGCCGGTTCGTGGAGCTCTCTCAGCGCGAGGTCTCCAGCGGGGGCCGCAATGCGATCAAGACCCGCCGCGAGTACCTGGTGCTCGAGTACGCCCCCAGCAAGCGCGGCTTCCCCGGCGACAAGCTGCTCGTCCCCACCGACCAGCTCGACCTGCTCTCCCGCTACGTCGGCGGCGAGGCTCCAGCGCTGAGCAAGATGGGCGGGAGCGACTGGGCGCAGGCCAAGAGCAAGGCCCGCCGCGCGGTCCGCGACATCGCGGTCGAGCTCGTGAAGCTCTACTCCGCCCGGATGGCCTCCCGCGGGCACGCGTTCCCGCCGGACACCCCCTGGCAGCGCGAGCTGGAGGAGGCGTTCCCGTTCGCCGAGACCCCCGACCAGCTCACCGTCATCGACGAGGTCAAGGCCGATATGGAGCGGCCGATCCCGATGGACCGCCTGCTCTCGGGCGACGTCGGCTTCGGCAAGACCGAGGTCGCCGTGCGCGCCGCGTTCAAGGCGATCCAGGACGGGAAGCAGGTCGCGATGCTCGTGCCGACCACGCTGCTCGTCCGCCAGCACCTCGAGACGTTCCAGGAGCGCTTCGCCGGCTTCCCCGTCCACCTGCGGGCGCTCAGCCGGTTCCAGAGCGCGAAGGAGTCGAAGGAGACGATCGAGGGCCTGGCCGACGGCACCGTCGACATGGTCATCGCGACCCACCGGCTCCTCAGCGACAACATCGTCTTCAAGGACCTCGGCCTGCTCGTGATCGACGAGGAGCAGCGCTTCGGCGTCGAGCACAAGGACAAGCTCAAGGCGCTGAAGAAGAACGTCGACATCCTCTCGATGAGCGCCACGCCCATCCCGCGCACGCTCGAGATGGCGGTGACCGGCATCCGCGAGATGTCGACCCTCGCGACCCCGCCGGAGGAGCGCCACCCGATCCTCACCTTCGTCGGTCCCTACTCCGAGAAGCAGGTGTCGGCCGCGATCCGCCGGGAGCTCCTGCGCGAGGGCCAGGTGTTCTTCGTGCACAACCGCGTCTCGACGATCAACCGCGTCGCCTCGCAGCTCGCCGAGCTGGTGCCCGAGGCGCGGATCGCGGTCGCGCACGGCAAGCTCAGCGAGTCGCAGCTCGAGCGGATCATCGTCGACTTCTGGGAGCGCAAGTTCGACGTCCTGGTGTCGACGACGATCGTCGAGACCGGCCTCGACATCCCGAACGCCAACACGCTGATCGTCGACCGCGCCGACAAGTACGGTCTCTCGCAGCTGCACCAGCTGCGCGGGCGGGTCGGCCGCGGCCGCGAGCGCGCCTACGCCTACCTCCTCTACGACGAGACGAAGCCGCTGAGCGAGACCGCGCACGACCGGCTGCAGACGCTGGCCGCCAACTCGGACCTCGGCGGCGGCATGCAGATCGCGCTGAAGGACCTCGAGATCCGCGGTGCGGGCAACCTCCTCGGCGGCGAGCAGTCCGGGCACATCCAGGGCGTGGGCTTCGACCTCTACCTGCGGATGATCGGCGAGGCCGTCGACACCTTCCGCGGCGAGGTCGCCGAGGGGCAGACCGAGCTGCGGCTCGAGCTGCCCGTCGACGCGCGCATCCCGGAGGAGTACGTCGACAGCGAGCGGCTGCGCCTGGAGGCGTACCAGAAGCTGTCAGCCGCGTCGTCGCCGACGGCGAAGGAGGGGAGCATCGACCTCGTGGTCGAGGAGCTGACCGACCGCTACGGCGAGCTGCCCGAGGCGGTCGAGAACCTCATCCTGGTGTCGAGGCTGCGCATGCGCGCGCAGAAGGCGGGCCTCAGCGACGTGGTCGCGATGGGCTCGAACGTCCGCGTGGCTCCCGCTCACCTGCCCGACTCGATCCAGGTGCGCCTGCGCCGGATGTACCCGACCGCGAAGTACCTGCAGCAGGCAGACGCGGTCGTCGTGCCGATGCCCGTGCTCGACGGCGTCCCGCTCGGCGACCGGGCGCTCATCCAGTGGGTGGCGTCGCTCCTGGACGCGCTGTTCCCGGAGCCGGTCACCGTCTGAGGTCCTCGGGGCGGCGCTCCCCGGTGGCGCGCCGTCCCGCTCCGGCGGCCGTCGCCGCTGAGGGAGGGCCCACTGGCAGGATGGAGGGCATGCCGCTCCTCGCCGCTCGACGTCCCCGCGAGCCGGGGCCGCTCGCCGGCCCGCTGGTCGCCGTCCGCGGGGTCGCGGTGCGCGCCTCGGGGGTCGACCTGCTCGCCCCGTGCTCGCTCGAGGTGGAGGCGGGGGAGCGCGTCGCGGTGACGGGCCGCAACGGCACCGGCAAGACCACGCTCCTGCGGGTGATCGCCGGCCTCACCGCTCCGAGCGAGGGAGTCGTGGCGGTGGCCGGGCGCGCCCCGGAGGAGCGCTCCGGCGCCCACCGCCGCGCCGTCGCCGCACTGATCGGCACCCCGCCCTTCGAGCGGGACCTGACCCTCGAGGAGCACCTCGCGATGGTCGCCGTCTCGTGGGGCGCGCCGGTCGCCGACGCCCGCCGCGAGGCCGCGGCAGGTCTCGACGCGCTCGCGCTCGCTCCGCTCGCCCGCCGCTTCCCGCACGAGCTCTCCTCCGGGCAGACGCAGCTGTTCTCCCTCGCGCTCGTGCTGGCCCGTCCCTCCGCGGTGCTGCTGCTCGACGAGCCGGAGCAGCGGCTCGACGTCGAGCGGGTGCCGCTGGTCGCGGAGGTCCTGCGGCGCGCAGCCGCGTCCCGGGCGCTCGTCGTCGCGACCCACAGCCCTGTGCTGATCGAGGGTCTGGGCGCGCGGGTCGTCGAGCTGGAGCGGGCGTGACGCGCGCGGAGGGGGCCCGCGTCGCCGAGGTGCGGGCTCTGCACCGGCACCGCGCCGCGGCTCCGCCGAGTCCGCGCGCCTACGCGGGCTACCTCGCCGCGATGACCGTCCTCGTCGTCGTCCTCCCCGTCGCCCGGGCCCTCGCACTCCTCGCCGCCGAGGCGGGAGCCGCGCCGGAGCCGCTGATCGCCCTCGCCGCGGGTCTCGCCCTGCCCGCCGCCGTGCTCCTGGGCCGGGTGCGCGGACCCGCGGTGGGCGAGCCGCACACCACGGCCGTGCTGCTCGCGACCGATCTGCGCCGCTGGTCGGTGCTCCGCCGACCCGTGGTCCGGGCGTCGGCCGGTCTCGTGGCGTGCTGCTCCGCCGTCGCGTCGCTCCTCGCCCTCGCCGCCGCCGCGCCGCTCCTCGCGGCCGTCGCCGGCGGCGCCGCGTTCGCCGGCCTCCTCGCCGTCGCCTGGCTCGCCGGTCAGTGCCTGCCCTCGCGCCTCCCCGCGCTCGCGGCGGGCCTCCTCGCCTCCCTCGCGGTCCTCGGGGCCCTCCTGCCCGGTGCGCCCACGCCGGGCGGCCTCCTCGCCTCAGCCGTGAGCGGAGCGGAGGAGGTGCGCGCCGCGACCGTGCTGCTCGCGTCGGCCGCGGTCCTCCTGGCCGCGGCGCCCCGGCTGCTCGACGCCGCGCGCGGGCCTCGCCTCCTCGCCCAGGCCCGGCAGTGGTCGGCGACCACCCGGCTCGGAGCGACGGGCGACCTCGCCGAGTCGCTCGACGGGTACCGCGCCCTCCCGGCGATCGGGCGGGGGCTCCGAGCGGTCCGCCTCTCCCCGTTCGCCCTCGCGGTGCCGGTGCGCGACGCGATCGGCGCGCTGCGCACTCCCGGTCGCTCGGCGGTCGCGGTCGTCCTCCTGGCCGTTGCCGGCGCCGCCGCCGTGCTCGCCGCGGTCGTGCCGTCCTCCCTCCTCGCGCTCCCGGCCGCCGCGGCGGGCGTGCTCGCCTACCTCGGCGCCGGCGTCTGGAGCGACGGCTTCCGTCACGCCGCCGCGACAGCGGGACAGCCGGCGCTCCTCGCCCCCGGCCCGTTCGAGCTGCTCCTCCTGCACGCCGTCCTCCCTCTGGTGCTCGCGGTCGGAGTCGCGATGCTCGGCGCCCTCGCCGCCTCGCTGCTGCTCCCGGGCGCGGCGGTGCCGGTGTCCGCCGCGACCGCCGTCGCCGCCGTCGCCGCGCGGGCGATGGACGCGACCCGGGGTCCGCTGCCGCCGCAGCTGCTCAGCCCGGTGCCGCTCCCGATCGGGGACGGCGCGGGAGTCGCGGTGGTCCTCTGGAACCTGGCGGGTGCACTGGTCAGCGCCTCGACCGCGGTGTCCGTCGCGGCGTCACCCGGGCTCCTCGCCGCAGTGCCGCTCGTCGCCGGCGGCTGCCTCCTCGTCGCGCGGCGGCGTCTCGCGCGGGCCTGAGGCTCTCGGGCGCTCGCGCCGCCCGGATGTCCGCGGAGGCGGCCGGACCGGATGCGAGGATGGCGGGGTGACCGCGCATCCCCGGCTCGACGAGCTCATCCGCACCGTCCACGTCCTCCGCGCCCCGGGCGGCTGCCCGTGGGACGCCGAGCAGACCCACGAGTCGCTCGTGCGCTACCTGATCGAGGAGTCGCACGAGCTCGTCGACGCCATCGAGGCGGGGGACCGGGCCGACCTGATCGAGGAGCTCGGCGACGTCCTCTACCAGGTGCTCTTCCACGCCGACCTGGCCGCCGAGAGCGCCGAGCCCTTCACCATCGAGGACGTCGCGGCGCACATGAACGCCAAGATGGTCGGCCGCCACCCGCACGTGTTCGGCGACGCCACGGCCGAGACGGCCGACGACGTCATCGCGGTGTGGGACGAGCTCAAGCGCACCGAGAAGCCGCACCGCACGAGCGTGCTCGACGGGATCCCGCAGGGCATGCCCGCCCTCGCGCTGGCCGACAAGGTGATCGGCAAGGCGACCTCGCTGGGCGTCGTGGACGCCGGCCAGGGCCCTCTGCCCATCGAGTCGGAGGAGGATCTCGGCCCGCTGCTGCTGGCCATCGTCGCCTCCGCCCGCGCCCAGGGGCTCGACGCCGAGCGTGCGCTCCGCACGGCGACGCGCGACCTGCAGGACGAGATCCGCGCGGTGGAGCAGGAGCGGCGCGCGGACTGAGGCGCCCGCCTGCCCGGCCCGGCCGATCTGGGAGAATCGCCGTCATGGCCTCCCCGATCACCCCGCCCCGCGGCATGCGCGACTTCCTCCCCGCCGACAAGGCGAAGCGCGAGCACGCGCTCGGCGTCATCCGCCGCGTGTACGCCTCCCACGGGTTCGACGAGATCGAGACGCCCGTGGTCGAGGACTTCGACCGCCTCCACTCCGGGCTCGGCGGCGACAACGAGAAGCTCGCCTTCAGCGTCCTGCGCCGCGGGCTCACCCGCGACGACCTGGCGGCGGTCGACGACGCGTCCGCCCTCGCCGACCTCGGCCTGCGCTTCGACCTCACGGTGCCGCTCGCCCGCTTCTACGCCTCGCACCGCGCCGAGCTGCCGGCCGTCTTCCGGTCGGTGCAGATCGCGCCGGTGTGGCGCGCCGAGCGCCCGCAGAAGGGGCGGTACCGCCAGTTCGTGCAGTGCGACATCGACATCATCGGCGAGCCCGGGCAGCTGGCCGAGGTCGAGCTCATCACGGCGACCGCGGCGGCACTCGACGCCCTGGGCCTCCAGGACTGCACCATCCGGATCAACGACCGCCGCATCCTCACCGGAATCCTCGAGCACTGCGGCTTCGCCCCCGAGCGCTTCGGCCAGGCGCTGATCTCGATCGACAAGCTCGACAAGATCGGCGCCACCGGAGTCGTCGCCGAGCTGGAGGCCGACGGGCCGGACGCGGCCGCGGTCCTCGGGGGCTACCTCGCGCGGATCGAGCAGGCGGTCGCCGCCGGGGGAGTGGCGCTCGAGCAGTCCGCGATCCTCGACGTGCTGCCCGAGGGTATCGACCCGGAGGCGGTGCTCGCGCTCGAGACCCTGGCCCGGTCGCTGCGCTCGCTGCCCGCCGGCGTCTCGCTCCGCTTCGACCCGACGCTCGTGCGGGGCATGGGCTACTACACCGGCACGATCTTCGAGATCGCGCACCCGTCCTCGGGCTCCTCGGTCGGCGGAGGCGGGCGGTACGACGGGATGATCGGCCGCTTCCTCGGTCAGGACGTGCCGGCCTGCGGCTTCTCGATCGGCTTCGAGCGGATCGTCGAGCTGATCGGCGATGCCGTCGTCGAGCGCCCCGACGCCGTCGTCCTCGTCCACGAGCGCGACGCGGCGCCCGAGCTGCTGCTCGCGCTCAAGCAGGAGCTGATCGCCCAGGGCTCGCGCGTGCGCCTCGAGCGCCGGGCGAAGAACCTCACCCCGCTGCTGGACCGCGCGGCCGCCGCGGGCTTCACCCGCTTCGCTCTCGTTCCGCGCGATGCCGCCTCCGCCGCCGACCTCTCCTTCAAGGATCTCGGCTGATCCGCGCCGGCGGCGCCGGGTGAGTGTCGCCGGCTGCCCGCGCTGAGCCGCGCCCGGGGGAGGGGCCGGGTGCTGACGGGGCCGTCCCATAGTGCCTGAACAGGGTCTCAGACGATCCGTCAGAGGATCATGTCGATCTGGTCGGATCCTTGTCGGATCCGTGAGAGCCTTAATACCCGCGAAATCTGCGGACACACCCGAGAAATCTCCCCCGGATAGCGTCGAGGCACCCGATCGGCGCGGCTTGGCGCGCCTGCACGGGCACCCCGTCGCGACCCCGCGCACCGCACCGCAGCAGCCCTGACGATCCCCACCCGAGGAGTCCCCTTGACCCTGTCGCCCCTCCGCTCCCTCCCGGCCTTCGACCGCCGCAGCCTCCTCCGCCTGGCGGGTGTCGCCGGCCTCGCGATCGGCGGCGCCTCCGTCCTCGCCTCCTGCGCCTCCGACTCCTCCGGCGCGTCCGCCGCGGACGGCGGCGACCTCGGCACCCTCAAGGTCCAGCTCTCCTGGATCAAGAACGAGGAGTTCGCGGGCGAGTTCTTCGCCGACTCGAAGGGCTACTTCACCGAGGCCGGCCTGGCGGGAGTGACGCTCACCCCCGGCCCCTCGACGGGCGTGGCCGAGCTCCTCTCGGGCAGCGCGGACGTCGCGCTCAGCGACGCCGTCTCGATCGGCACCGCGATCGCCCAGCAGGAGGCCCCGCTCAAGATCATCGGCGCGACCTACCAGAAGAACCCCTTCACGGTCCTCTCGATCAAGACCGCCGGGAACATCGCCACTCCGGCCGACCTCGCCGGGAAGAAGATCGGCGTCCAGGCCTCGAACACCTCCCTGTTCCAGGCGCTGCTCGCCGCGAACGGCCTCTCCGAGTCCGACCTCACGGTCGTCCCCGTCGAGTACGACCCCTCCGTCCTCGTCAACGGCACCGTCGACGGCTTCATCGCCTACCTGACGAACGAGGCCATCACGGTCGCGGCCGAGGGCTACGAGGTCGTCAACCTGCCCTTCGCCGACAACGGCCTCCCCTTCGTCGCCGAGACCTTCTCGGTGTCGGAGCAGGCGATCGCCGAGAAGCGCGACGCTCTGAAGGCGTTCCTCGTCGCCGAGATCAAGGGCTGGACCGACGCGGTCAACGACCCGGAGGCGGGCGCGATGCTCGCCGTCGAGAACTACGGCAAGGACCTCGGCCTCAACGAGGAGTCCTCCAAGAAGGGCGCCACCATCCAGGCCGAGGAGCTGGTCGTCTCGGACGAGACGGTCTCGAACGGCCTCTTCACCATCTCCGAGACGCTGCAGTCCGAGACCATCGCGTCCCTCGCGGGCGCCGGGATCGACGTCACGGCCGAGGACCTCTTCGATCTGACCCTCCTCGACGAGGTCTACGAGGAGAACCCCGAGCTGATGAAGTACGCGGCCTGATCCTGATCCACGAAGGGCACCACTCGTGACCGACACGACCGACGCCGGCACCCTGCGCGACCAGGGTGCCGGCGGCACCGGCATCCAGATCCACGGCCTGTCGAAGACGTTCCGGATGGGCTCGCGCAGCGTCGCGGCGCTGCAGGACACCGATCTCCACACCGACCAGGGCAGCTTCCTCGCTCTGCTCGGCCCGTCGGGGTGCGGCAAGTCGACCATCCTGCGCATCCTCGCGGGACTGGAGGAGCCGACGTCCGGCTCCATCCGGGTCGACGGCCGCACTCCCCAGGAGCTGCGCCGCGACAACAAGCTCGGCATCGCCTTCCAGGACCACGCGCTCCTGCCGTGGCGCAGCGTCATGGCGAACATCCGCCTGCCGTTCGAGATCGCGGGCAAGAGCGTCGACCAGTCCTACATCGACGAGCTGATCGACCTCGTCGGCCTCCGCGGCTTCGAGAAGGCCAAGCCGGCCCAGCTCTCGGGCGGCATGCGCCAGCGCGTGTCGATCGCGCGGTGCCTGATCCTCAAGCCCGAGGTCCTGCTGCTCGACGAGCCGTTCGGCGCCCTCGACGACATGACGCGGCAGAAGCTCAACCTCGAGCTGCTGCGGATCTGGACCGAGAAGCCCGCCACGACGCTCCTCGTCACGCACGGCATCTCGGAGGCGATCTTCCTCTCGGACCGCGTCGCGGTGATGAGCCCGCGCCCGGGACGGGTGAAGGAGATCATCGACATCGACCTCCCCCGCCCGCGCACCCCCGAGATGCAGCGCACCCCCGAGTTCCACGCCTACGTCGACCAGGCCTCCGAGCTGCTGTTCGGCGACGGCGGCGCGGCCGCGGACGACCGCGTCTAGGAGGCACCGTGGCCACCACGCTCCCCGCGGCCCCGCGCCGCGCCCTGTCCCTGCCTCCGTGGCTCACCGGGCTGATCGGCGTCGCCGCGATCGTCGCCGTCTGGTGGATCGTGGCGCTCGTCACCGCCCCCACCGGCGCCGCGACCTACGCGCCCGTCCCCACTCCCGTGCAGGTCGTGCAGACCGCGATGGAGGACGGCGCCGGCTTCTACTGGCGCAACTTCTCCGTCACGATCGGCGAGGCGGCCGTCGGCTACTTCTGGGGCAACCTCCTCGCGCTGGTGCTCTCGGCGCTCGTGCTGGTCCTGCCCTGGCTGGAGGGGGTCGTCTCGCAGCTCGCGGTCATCACCTACTGCGTGCCGATCGTCGCCATCGGAGCGATCGTGCTGCTGATCCTCGGTGGTGCGGACGCTCCCGGGAAGGCGAGCGCGACGGCGATCTTCCTGGCCGGCCTCTCGGTGTTCTTCACCACGGTCGTCGGCAGCCTCCTCGGGCTGAAGGCGGCCGACAAGGCGGCGCTCGACGTCGTCACGGTCTACGGGGGCTCGCGCTTCACCCAGCTGCGCAAGGTGCGTCTGATCGCGGCGCTGCCCAACATCCTGTCGGCGCTGCAGATCGCGGTGCCCGCGGCCTTCCTCGGCGCGATCCTCGGCGAGTACTTCGGCAAGATCGAGACGGGCGTGGGCCCGATCCTGGTCGCGGCGCAGGTCTCGCTGAACTCGCCCCGCGTCTGGGCGCTCTTCCTCCTCTGCGCGGGCGTCGCGCTCCTCGGCTACGGCATCGTCGGACTGATCGGGCGCCTCATCGCGCCCTGGTCCTCCGGAAAGCGGGCATGACCATGACGACCACCGTCCCCGACCGCACGGAGCAGTCCACGGCCACGTCGATCCTCGCGGTCGACGAGCTGCGGCGCCAGCTGCGCACGGCCGCCCTCGGCGCGACCCTCAGGAGCCTGCGCAAGAGCCTGCTCGTCGCCCTGTCGACGATCGTGATCGTGCTGGCGATCTGGATCGGCGTGGTCCTCTTCAGCGGGGTCTCGCCCTACGTGGTCAAGGGCCCGTGGGACGTCTGGCAGCACCTGGTGACCGATGCGAAGGCCGCGGAGCACCGCGCCGAGCTGGGCGGCCTCTTCGCCGTGACCATGGGCGACGCACTGATCGGCTTCGCGGCCGGCCTGGTCGTGGCGATCCTCGGCGCGATCCTGTTCCGCCTGTCGAAGGGCATCGAGCACGCGCTGATGCCGTTCGCGATGCTGCTGCGCTCGGTGCCGCTGATCGCGATGGCGCCGCTGATCATCCTGGTCTTCGGGACCGGCTCGATCGCCTCGGTCGCGGTCATCGGCGGGATCGTCGTCCTGTTCCCCGCGCTGGTGACGGTCGCCTTCGGCCTCAACAACGCCTCCCCGCAGATGCTCGACGTGGTCGCGGTCTACGGAGGCAGCACCCTCACCGCGATCCGCAAGGTGGCCATCCCCGGCTCGCTGCCCTCGCTCTTCGCCGCGATCCGCATCTCGGTGCCCGGAGCGATCACGGGCGCGCTGCTCGCGGAGTGGCTCTCCACCGGTGCGGGCATCGGCGGGGCGATCAACGCCTGGTCCGCCCAGGCCCGGTTCGCGGACGTCTGGTCGGCGGTCGTGCTCGTGACCGGCGTCTCGCTCGTGCTCTACATGCTCGTGCAGGTGCTCGAGACCTTCGTCCTCTCCCGGATGTCCCTCTCCCTCACCTGACTCCGTCCCTTCCCCCGCGAAGTGCCACTCGACGAGGGCTCGCCCGACGCGTCGCGTACCCGGGTGGCGTCTCGCGGGAAGGGGGAGGGCAGGGGGAGCGAAGCGACGGGGCCGGGTCAGACGGTGACGATCGCGTCGACGCGGTGGCCGGCCAGCACCTCGCGGCCGCCGAGCCCGTCGAGCTCCATGACCACCGCGATCCCCTCGAGGCTCCACCCGGCGCGCTCGATCAGGCGGCAACTCGCGTCGAGCGTGCCCCCGGTCGCCAGCACGTCGTCGACCAGCAGCAGGCGCGCGCCGCGGGGCGCCGCGTCCTCGTGCACCTCCAGCATCGTCTCGCTGTACTCGAGGGTCGCCTGCTCGCGCAGCACGGCCCGCGGGAGCTTGCCGGGCTTGCGGATGGTGACGACGCCGAGACCGGCCGAGTAGGCGGCCGCTGCGGCGAGCAGGAAGCCGCGCGCCTCCACGCCCGCGATCGCGTCGATCCGGCCGCGGTAGGGCTCGATCAGCGCGTCGGCCACCGCCCGCAGGGCCTCGCCGTCGCCGAAGACCGGCGTGAGGTCGCGGAACAGGATGCCCGGGCTCGGGAAGTCCGGGACGACGGCGGTGAGACGGTCGACGTGGTCGGCGGCGGTCGTGGTCACGGGGAACCTCCGGGTCGGCGGGTGCGCCCGGGCCGTCCGGCGATCGGGCCCTGGGAGTCTACGACCGGCCGCGGTCTCCTGCGCTTCGGAGGCGGTCAGTAGACTCCTTCCCGACCGCTCCCGTCTCCGGGAGCCCACCCGTCAAGAGGAGATAGTTGTGGCCCTTATCGAGGCAGTCGTCGCCCGAGAAATTCTGGACTCCCGTGGCAACCCCACGGTCGAGGTCGAGGTCCTGCTCGAGGACGGCGCGTCCTCGCGAGCGGCCGTCCCGTCCGGCGCCTCCACCGGCGCGTTCGAGGCGTACGAGCTCCGCGACGGCGACTCCGACCGCTACCTCGGCAAGGGCGTGCAGAAGGCCGTCGACGCCGTCATCGACGAGATCGGCCCGGCCATCGAGGGCTTCGACGCCACCGACCAGCGCCTCGTCGACGCCGAGCTGATCGAGCTCGACGGCACCGAGAACAAGTCCCGCCTGGGCGCGAACGCGATCCTCGGCGTCAGCCTCGCCGTGGCCAAGGCCGCCGCGCAGTCGTCGGACCTCGACCTGTTCCGCTACGTCGGCGGCCCGAACGCGCACACCCTGCCCGTGCCGCTGATGAACATCATCAACGGCGGTGCGCACGCCGACACCGGCGTCGACATCCAGGAGTTCATGGCCGTCCCGCTCGGCGCCGAGTCCTTCTCCGAGGGCCTGCGCTGGGGCGTCGAGATCTACCACGCGCTCAAGGCGCAGCTGAAGAAGGCCGGCTTCGCCACCGGCCTCGGCGACGAGGGCGGCTTCGCCCCCGACCTGCCCACCAACCGCGAGGCGCTCGACTTCATCCTCAAGGCCGTCGAGGCCGCCGGCTTCACCCCCGGCAAGGACATCGGGCTCGCGCTCGACGTCGCCTCCTCGGAGTTCTACGAGGACGGCGCCTACACGTTCGAGGGCAAGAAGCTCTCGGCCGAGGAGCTCTCCTCCTACTACGCCGACCTCGTCGCCAACTACCCGCTGGTCTCGATCGAGGACCCGCTGGACGAGGACGACTGGGCCGGCTGGACCCACCTCACCGCGGCCATCGGCGACAAGGTGCAGCTCGTCGGAGACGACCTGTACGTCACCAACCCGGTGCGCCTCGCCCGCGGCATCGCCGAGAAGGCCGGCAACTCGATCCTGGTCAAGGTGAACCAGATCGGCACGCTCACCGAGACGCTCGACGCCGTGGCCCTGGCCCAGCGCAACGGCATGACCGCGATCCTCTCGCACCGCTCCGGCGAGACCGAGGACACCACCATCGCCGACCTCGCGGTCGCGGTGGACGGCGGCCAGATCAAGACCGGCGCCCCGGCCCGCTCGGACCGCGTCGCGAAGTACAACCAGCTGCTGCGCATCGAGGAGATCCTGGGAGGTGCGGCGACCTACGCGGGTCGCTCCGCCTTCCCGCGCTTCTCCGCGTAGTCTCGGCACGCCGGACCGGCCCCGGAGCCCAGCACCTCGGTGCGGGCGCCGGGGCCGCTCCACTTCCCCCGCCGCGATCGAGGACAGCAGGGATCCGGCCCAGTCGCTCGGGGTCTCCTGCACCGTGTCGCTCGCGGGCTGCTGCGCCTGCTGGGCGAGCGTCACGTCGTCGAGCACGAGGTAGCTCACCTCGCCGGGCATCACGAAGTACAGCCGCTCGCGGGCCTGCGCGCGGATGAACGCCGGGTCGGACCAGCGGGTGCGCTGCTCGTCGAGGTTCTGCGCCTGGGTCTTGGCCGCGTCGACCGAGCGCTGCAACTCGGCGATCTCGGCGCGCTGCTCGACGAAGTTCTTGATGCTCGGGGCGAGCACGACCACCGCGAGGATCATGATCCCCATCACCAGCAGCGTGAAGCCGGAGCCGCGGTGGGATCGCCACTCGGCTCCTCCTGCGGCGCGGGCGCGGTCTGCCCGGGCCGCGCGGGGGCCGCGGTGGCGGTGGGCGAGGCGCTGCTCGGAGCGGGAGCGGCGGCAGTGCCGGTCGCCGTGGGGGAGGCTCCGGGAGCGGTCGGGGCCGTCGCGCTCGGCGTGACGGTGGGGGCGGTCGTCGCCGCCGCGAAGGTCACGTCGATCCACGGGCTCGGCGGGCTGTAGTTGCCGGCGCTGTCGCCCGCGATGGCGGAGACCCGGTGCGGGCCCGCCGCGATCGTGCCGCCCGTGCAGCTCCAGGCGCCTCCGCTGACCGCCGCATCGCAGGTGTTGACGCGGTCGACGTAGACGTAGGCGCGGGTGCCGTCGACGCCGGTCCCGGAGTAGGAGGCGCCGCTGAGCGGGAGCGCGGCACCGTCGGACGGCGAGCTCAGGGCCGGGGCGAGCGGAGCGGCGGTGTCGACCACGAGGGTCACCGGCGCGCTCGCGGGCGAGGCGGCGCTGCCGGCGAAGGAGGCGGTCTGGGTCGCGGTGACGCGGTAGCTGCCCGGCGCGGGAGTCGGCGCCAGCTGGCAGAACCAGGCGCCGCTGGAATCGGCGGTCGCCAGGCACGCCGCACCGCCGTTCGAGACCGCGGCCACGCTCGCCCCGGGGTACGCCGTGCCGCGGACCGAGCCCGCGGAGGTCGCCGAGCCGTCGACCGACTCGATGACGGGGGCGCTGAGGACGGCGATCGGGACGGCGGCCGAGGTGGTCCCGCCGCCGGCGAGGAGCTCCACCGCGACCAGGGTCGCCGGCCCGTCGTCGAGGGAGACGGCGCAGCTCCAGCCGCCGTCGGGGCCCGCGGTGGTGATGCAGAGGGGGTCGCCGCCGCCGCGGAGCCCGATCTGCACCTGGTCCCCGGCCGTCGCCGTGCCGGTGACCGTCGTCGCTCCCGTGCTGAGGACCGCGCCGGAGGAGGGAGCGGTGATCGCGAGAGCGGCGGCCTGCGCGGCCGGAGCGGCCAGGCCGGAGACGGAGGCGACGGCCGCGAGGAGCACCAGCAGCAGGGCGGCCGTGCGCCGCGGGGATCGGCGGAGTCGGGGCACCGGCACGACCGGTGAACCCCCCGGTACTGCCACGTCGACGCCCGATTTCACGATGCGTCCATTGCACGGGGGCAGGGGGGAGCTGTCAAGCGCGCCGCACCACTGTTCCCGGATGTACACCATCCGGAGGACGCGTCTCAGCCGGTCGGGGGAGTCGGGGAGATCCGGGAGAGCGCTTCCGCGAGAATATACCCGTCGATCAGATCCGGAGGACAGTGGAATGCGCGAAGACGAGGCCCGCGGGCGCGATCGGCGGGAGGTGCGCGTCGAGGCCGCGCGCTTCGACGATCCGCGCGAGCTGGGCGCACTCCTGCCGCCGGGCCTGCGCATCGGACTGGCGCAGAGCGCCTTCCAGACGGAGGGCTCCCTCGAGACGGGCGGCCGTGGCCGGTCGGTGTGGGACGACTTCGCGCTGCGACGGGGGACGATCGCCGAGGAGGCCACTCCCGAGATCGCGACGGACTTCCTCCTGCGCTGGCGCGAGGACCTCGCGCTGCTGGTCGATCTCGGCGTCGACGAGCTCCGGCTCTCGGTCTCGTGGCCCCGGCTGCAGCCCGACGGCCGCGGGCCGATCGACCGCGGAGGGCTCGGCTTCTACGACCGCCTGCTCGACGGGCTCGCCGAGACGGGGATCCGGGTCGCGCTGACCCTGCACCACCGCGACACCCCGTCGGCGCTCAGCGGCGGCTGGATGAACCGCGACACCGCGTTCCGCTTCGGCGATCTCGCCTTCGAGCTCGGCGGGCGGTTCGGCGACCGGGTCGCCGACTGGATCACCCTCGACCAGCCGTCGACGGTGATGCTCGAGGGCTACGCGCTCGCGCGGCAGGCGCCGGGCGCCGGCCGGCTGTTCAGCGCCCTGCCTGCGCTGCACCACCAGCTCCTCGGGCACGGCGTGGCGCTGGAGGCGCTGCGGGCGGCGGAGGTGACCGGGAGGATCGGCCTCGTCGACGCGCTCGCGCCGGTCGAGCCCGCCTCGGACGACGACCGGGACCGCGCCTTCGCCTCCCTGGCGGACGTCCTGCGGAACCGCCTGGTGGCCGACGCCGTGCTGACCGGGTCCTACCCGGTCGGACCGGAGGAGCTGCCGCCGTTCCTCGGCGCCCTCGCGCAGGCGGATCCGGTCGACCTCGCGCGCATCTCGGCTCCGCTCGACTTCTACGCGGTCGCGCCGCTGCCGCCGCTGCGGATCGTGGCGGGCCGCGACCCGGCGCTGCCGACCGGGGTGGGCACTCCTCCCGCGCTCCCCTTCCACACGGCGCCCTGGCCGGAGCTGGACCGCACGGGCGACGGCTCGCCGGTCGCACCCTGGGCGGTGGTCTCGGTGCTGCGGTCCCTCGTGGAGCGCTACGGCGACGCCCTGCCGCCGCTGGTGGTGACCGCGCTCGGCGCGAGCTACCCCGACGAGCCCGATCGCGAGGGTGCGATCGTCGACACGGAGCGGATCCGCTGGCTCGGGGCTCACCTGGCCGCTCTCGCCGAGGCCGTCCACGACGGACTGCCGGTGGAGGCCGTGCAGCTCTGGACCCTGGTCGACGCGTTCGAGTGGCAGTACGGCTACAGCCGCCCGCACGGGCTCGTGGCCGTCGACACGCGCAGCCGGGACCGCGTGCCCAAGGCGTCGTTCGACTGGCTCCGGCGCGTCCTCGACGCCCGCTCCTGACGCGGGGGCGTGCGAGACTGCCGCCGTGCGCAGCATCCTCGCCCTCGCCTCCGTCCTCCACGCCGACCCCGCCCCGGTGCTCGCCGCCCTCGCGGACGTCCTCGCCGCCGACGGCGCCTACGAGCGGCGGGGGAGCGGGCTCGAGCGCCGACTCCCCGTGCTCGGCGTCGAGCAGTGGCGGGTCCTGGCGGACGAGGAGGGGGCCCGGGTCGAGTGCGAGCTGGTCGCCGCACCCGCCTCGTCGGCGCTCGCCGGGGTCCTCCTCCGGCGGCGGATCCGCGAGGCGCCGGACCGGTTCCGCGCGGTCGTGACCGCTGTCGCCGACGCGGTGGAGTGACGCTCCGGGGACGCCCGCGCCAGCGCCCCCCGAACGGGGAATGCGCGGGCGCTCGCCGCTGTTGTCTACCGATGACGGGACGGGGCTCGGCGCCCCGCCCACCGGACAGCTCGGAGGAGCCAGAGGCAGATGGCAGGAACAGGGATGAACAAGGGTCGAGGGGCGCGCGGCAGTGACGACGAGATCGTCTACCGCCGCCACGCGAACGGACGCGGCATGGTCGCTCCCGGATCGCGCGTCTCGGCGACCGCGTACGTGGAGACCGGCGCCTACGTGGAGCCCGGCGCGACCGTGGGCGAGCGCGCCTGGATCGGCGCGGGCAGCTGGGTCGACCGCGACGCCATGATCGGGCACAGCGCCTTCATCGGCGCGAACGTGCACGTCGGGCCCGAGGCGATCATCGGACCGGGGGCGCGGATCGGGAGCTACTCCCGCATCGGACGCTCGGCCGTGATCGCGACCGGCGCCCGCATCGACCGCGACACCGTGGTGCCCGACGGCGCCCGGAAGGGCATCGACGAGGCGAGCGAGAGCGGCCGCCGCGCGGCCTGACCCCCACGACCCTGTTCCGCCGGCTCCCCGGAGCGGCGGAATAGGGTCGTTCCATGTTCGAACTCCACCACCTCAGCGCCCAGGAGCAGTGGGACTGGCTGCAGCGCGGAGAGGTCACGCCTCTCGAGCTCGCAGATCACTACCTCGCCCGGATCGAGCGGTGGAACGGGGAGCTGGGCGCCTTCGCCACGGTGACCGCCGATCGGGCGCGGGAGCGGGCGTCATCGCTCGGCACCGGGCCCGGCACCGCTCCGCTCTGGGGCCTGCCGAGCGGCGACAAGGACCTCTGGCGGCGCGCGGGCGTGCGGACCGCATTCGGATCCCGGCTGCGCGAGCACCACGTGCCCACCGCCTCCGACGAGATCGTCGAGGTGCTCGACGAGGCGGGAGCGGTCAGCCTCGGCAAGACCGCGGCGCCCGAGTTCGGGATGCCCTCCTACACCGAGACGCGGATCGGCCCGCCCGCCGTCACGCCCTGGGACACCCGCCTCGGGGCCGGCGGATCCAGCGGAGGAGCAGCGGTCGCCGTCGCGGCGGGACTGCTGCCGTTCGCCCCCGCCTCGGACGGCGGCGGGTCCATCCGCATCCCCGCCGCGGCCTGCGGCCTCGTGGGACTGAAGCCCTCCCGCGGACGCGTCGCCGCGCTCTCCGGCATCGGCGGAGTCGGCGGCCTGACGGTCGCCGGGCCGATCACCCGCTCGGTCGCCGACGCGGGCCTCCTGCTCGAGGGCATGCTGGAGCGGACGAACGGCCGCCTCCCGCAGCGCTGGTCGCTCGGCGCGCCCGGTGACGGCGACGGCTCGTTCCTCGGCGCCGCGGTGCGCGGAGAGGGGCGCTTCCAGATCGGCGTGCTGACGGACTCGCCCTGGGACGAGGAGTACGAGATCGCTCTCGCGCCGGAGGCGCGCGCCGCGCTGGACGAGGGGATCGCCGCGCTGGCCGCCCTCGGCCACGGGCTCGAGGAGGCGTCGCTGCCCCCGAGCGCCCCGTACCCCGCCGCGTTCCGGACGCTGTGGCAGAGCGGCGCGGCGACCCTGCCCGTCGAGGGCGCGGACCTCGATCTGCTGGAGCCGCTGACCCGCTGGCTGGTGGAGGAGGGACGCCGGCGCTCCGCCCGCGAGATCGTCGAGGCGGCGTCCTGGCTCTCGGGCTACGAGCGCGCGGTGATCGCGGCGTTCTCCGGCGTCGACGCGGTCCTGACGCCGTCGCTGGCGATGACGCCGCGCCCCGTCGGCTGGTACGACCTCGAGGATCCCGAGCGCAATTTCGAGCAGCAGTGCCTCTA
This sequence comes from Rathayibacter sp. AY2B7, assembly GCF_002931635.1. NCBI lineage: Bacteria > Bacillati > Actinomycetota > Actinomycetes > Micrococcales > Microbacteriaceae > Rathayibacter > Rathayibacter sp. AY2B7. The sequence goes on from NZ_PSUC01000032.1 coordinate 26,628, forward strand.
CACGCCGTACACGTCCTTCGTGAACGTGAGCGGCCTCCCCGCGATCACCCTTCCGCTGAGCACCACGGAGGAGGGCCTGCCGATGGGAGTCCAGCTGATCGGGCGACCCGGCGGCGAGGCGACGCTGCTGGCGATCGGCGCACAGCTCGAGCGGCGGGCGCGCTGGCAGAGGCGGCACCCGCCGCAGTGGTGACGGGGGGAGGCCGCAGTCGTGACGGGTCCGGGCGCGGCCGCACGGCGGATGGTCAGGTCCGGCTCTGGTCACTGAGGTAAGCCTTGCCTATACTCGAATACGATGTGCATGTTCGAGGACCACGACGGCTCCGCGCCGGTCGACGTGAAGCAGTTCCTGATCGCGGGCGACGAGACCGTCGTGCCGTGGATCCAGAGCATCCTCGACGCCCTCCCCGCGAACGCCCGCGGCCAGGTCTTCGTCGAGGTCGACGACGCGCGCGGACTGCCGCCGCTCGCCGCCCCCGGACGGGTCTGCGTCACCTGGCTCGGCCGCTCCGAGCGCTCGGGCGCCCCCGGCACCGGTGAGCGCTGCTCCCGCGGAGTCGCGCTCGACCGCGCGGTCCGGGCCTGGGTCGGCGAGATGTCGGTCGTCGACGGCGACTACCCGTGGGCCGACGGCCGCCACGACTTCTGCGCCTGGATCGGCGGGGCCGGCCCCGTCGTCGCCGAGCTCGCCGCCGACGTCGAGGCGCGCCTGCGCACCTCCGCCGAGCACGCCGCGCGCTGACCGTCCGCCGGGCGTCCCGGCTGAGTGTTAGGCAAGGCTTACCTTCTGTGCGAGACTGAGGCGATGCCTCCGACGACCGCCGCCCCCGCCCGACCGGCCTACCGGCCGTACCTCGCGACCGTCGCCGCAGCGACCCGGATCGCCCCGCACTTCATCCGCGTGACCCTCACCGGCACCGGCCTCGACCACGTCGGCTGCACCGGCCCCGACCAGCGCATCAAGCTCGTCGTCCCCACCGCCGCCTCCGACGCCCCCGCCTTCCTCGCCTCCGTCTCGGACCCCGACGGACCCGACGGACTCGACCCCGACTGGTACGGCCGCTGGCGACAGCTCCCCGACGAGCTCCGGAACCCGCTCCGCACCTACACCATCCGCGCCGTCCGCCCCGAGGACGCCGAGGTCGACATCGACTTCGCCGCCCACGGCGACACCGGACCGGCCTCCGCCTGGGTCGAGAGCGCCCGCGTCGGCGACCAGATCGTCATCATCGCGCCCGACACGCGCTCCGACCTCCCCGGCGGCGGAGTCGAGTTCCACCCCGGCGCCGCCACCTCCCTCCTCCTCGCCGGCGACGAGACGGCCGTCCCCGCCATCGCCGCGATCCTCGAGAGCCTCGACGACGACGCCACCGGAGCCGCGTTCCTCGAGGTCCCCACCGCCCACGACCGCCTCCCGCTCCACCACCCCGCCGGCGTCCACATCACCTGGATCGTCCGCGCCGACGCGGCAGCCCCCGGAGCGGCCCTCGGCGACGCGGTCCGCGCCTGGGCCACCCGCTTCCTCACCGCCCACCACCGCGGCGTCGACGTCAGCGACATCGACGTCGACCACGAGATGCTCTGGGAGGTCCCCGACGAGAGCACCGACCCCGGCCTCTACGCCTGGATCGCCGGAGAAGCCGGCGCCGTGAAGCTGATCCGCCGCTGCCTCGTCACCGAGCTCGGACTCGACCGGAAGCGGGTGGCGTTCATGGGGTACTGGCGCCTCGGCCGCCAAGAGTCCAACTGACCCGGAGCGCCGCAGGGCGACGTTCTGCGGCGTTGTCGTCGGGCGCGATACCGCCGGTATCGCTTCCTCCTCCGCCTTGCAGAACGACGCCCTGCGACGCTCCGGGCACTGCTCGTAGGGGTGCGGCGCGCCGGAGGCGCGACCGCGGGGGACAGCGCGCCGGGGGCGCGACCGCGGGGGACGGCGCGCCGAGGGGGCGGCCGAGGCGCCAGTACCCCATGAACGCCACCCGCTTCCGGTCGAGTCCGAGCTCG
>NZ_PSUC01000033.1:0-28432 GCF_002931635.1 Rathayibacter sp. AY2B7
GGCCGCGCTCGATCGGGGCGTCCGCGCCGTGCGCGAGAACGGCCTGCCCGGTCCGGTCGAGACCTGGGAGCGCCTCCGCGACGAGGTGCGCGCCGAGATCGAGGCCCAGGGCTTCGACGCCGAGCGCGGCCCAGATCATGACCCGCGAGTGCGTGAAGTGCCGCGGCTCGCCCCGGATCTCCCAGATGCCGTTGTCCGGCCGCTGCCAGTTGGTCTCGACGAAGCCCAGGAGCGCGCGCTGGAGCGGCCAGGAGAACTCCGTCTCGTCCACTCCGGCCACGCGGGCCTCGTGCAGAGCGACCATCACCTCGCCGATCACGTCCGCCTGGTACTGGTCGACGGCGGCGTTCCCGATCCGCACGGGGGAGGCGCCGTCGTAGCCGGGCAGGCTCGGCATCTCCCGCTCGGGCAGGTCGCGCTCGCCGGCGAGGCCGTACATGATCTGCACGTCCTCCGGCGCGCCCGCGACCGCGCGGAGCAGCCAGGCCCGCCACTTCTGCGCCTCCTGCTCGAACCCGTGCGCGAGCAGGGCCTGCAGGGTGAGCGAGGCGTCGCGGAGCCAGACGTAGCGGTAGTCCCAGTTGCGGGCGCCGCCGAACTGCTCCGGGAGCGAGGTGGTCGCCGCCGCGACGATGCCGCCGGTCTCGTCGTCGGTGAGGGCGCGGAGGGTCAGCAGCGAGCGGACGACGGCGTCGCGGTGCGGCCCGTCGTAGTCGATCGCCGACGCCCACTCGGACCACCAGGAGAGCGTGCGCTCCAGCGCGCGGTCGACGTCGAGGCGCTTCGGCGCCCGCTGGTGCGAGGGGAACCACGCCATCGAGAGGTCGACGACCGCGTCCGCGTCGACGTCGAACTCCGCCGCGTGGGCGTGGTCGACGGCCTTCAACCGCACTCCGCGCACCACGACCGCGTCGGGCCCGGCGACGGCGACGAGCAGCGGATCCTCGTCCGTCCCCTCCTGCCGCACCCACGGCATGGTGCGGGCGTAGTCGAAGCGGATGCGCAGCTCCTGCCGCATCCGGACGGTCCCCGACACTCCGCGCACCCGGCGCACCAGCTCGGCGCGCTCGTCGCGCAGCGGCATCACGTCGACCACCTCGACGACGCCGGTGGGCGTCGTCCACCGGGTGACCAGCGCGAGCGTGTCGCCGAGGTAGTGGCGCTCGCTCGTCGCCTCCCCGTCCACCGGCCGGAGCGACCAGCGCCCCTGGTCGTCGCCGCCGAGGAGGGCGCCGAAGACGGAGGCGGAGTCGAAGCGCGGCAGGCACAGCCAGTCGATCCCCCCGTCGCGGGAGACGAGAGCGGCCGTGCGGCAGTCGGAGAGGACGGCGTAGTCCTCGATCGGGGAGACCATGCGGCGATCCTCTCAGGTGCGGCTGTGGCCTCCCAGTCAAGGCGGAGCGGGGCTCTTCAGCGCCGCCGTAGGGTGAGCCGCATGGCACAGACCGTCTCGACCCTGCTCATCCTCGGAGCGACGGGGGACCTGTCCTCGCGGCTCCTCCTCCCCGCCGTCGGCCAGCTGCTGACGCGCGAGACCGACCGGCGGGTCCACCTCGTCGGTGCGGGACGCGAGGACTGGACCCAGGAGCACTGGCACGAGGTGCTGACCGCCTCCTTCGCCACCGTCGAGGCGCAGGGCGAGGGCGTGGACGCGCTCACCTCCGGCACGCGCTACCAGCAGGTCGACGTCACCGATCCGGAGGCGCTCGCCGCCCTGCTCGCGAGCTGCGACGGTCCGGTGGCGGTCTACTTCGCCCTCCCGCCGGCGATCGCGGCGAAGGCCTGCGAGGCGCTCGCCGCCCACGACCTGCCGGAGGGCACCGTGCTGGCGTTGGAGAAGCCGTTCGGGACCGACGAGGCGAGCGCGCACGCCCTCAACCAGCGCCTCGCCGCGCTGGTCCCCGAGGACCGCATCCACCGCGTCGACCACTTCCTCGGCCGCGCGACCGTGATGAACGTGCTCGGCCTGCGCTTCGCGAACCGGATCCTCGAGCCGCTGTGGTCGGCCGAGCACATCGAGAGCGTCGAGATCGTCTACGACGAGCAGCTGGCCCTCGAGGGGCGGGCGAGCTACTACGACGGCGCGGGCGCGCTGACCGACATGATCCAGAGCCACCTGCTGCAGGTCCTCGCGGTGATCGCGATGGAGCCGCCGTCCTCGCTCGACGCGGCCGACCTCCGGGACGCGAAGTCGATCGTCCTGCGCGCCACCCGCCTGCACGGCGACGACCCCGCCGCGAGCTCGCGCCGCGCCCGATACACAGCGGGGACGATCGACGGACGCGAGCTGCCCGCCTACGCGGACGAGAAGGGCGTGGACCCCGCTCGCAGGACCGAGACGCTGGCCGAGCTGGTCGTCGAGATCGACACCTGGCGCTGGGCCGGCGTGCCGTTCACCCTCCGCTCCGGCAAGGCGCTCGGGGAGCGGCGACGCGAAGTGGTCATCCGCTTCAAGCCGGTGCCGCACCTGCCCCGCGGCTTCGTAGGCACCGAGGCGCCGTCCGTGCTGCGGCTGTTCCTCGCGCCCGACCAGATGTCGCTCGAGCTGAACATCAACGGCCCCGGCGACCCGTACACGCTCGAGCGCGCCTCGCTGGAGGCGACCTTCGGCGCGGGCGAGCTGCTGGCGTACGGCGAGGTCATCTCGGGGATCCTCGACGACGACCCGTCGCTCTCGGTCCGCGGGGACGCCGCCGAGGAGTGCTGGCGCATCGTGCAGCCCGCGATCGACGCGTGGCACGCGGACCGGGTGCCGCTCGACGAGTACCCGGCGGGCAGCGAGGGCCCCGGGAGCTGGCCGACGCTCTGACGGGCGGCCGGGGGAGGGGCGGCCGCGGGGGATCTCGGGACGGCGGCTGCGCCGCCTCCTCGATCAGCGGGAAGGGCGACGTCGCTCGTCGGGTCGGCCGGAGGGCGAGCCCGCCGGCCGACCGCGCGAGTCAGGAGCGGGTCGCGACGGGGGTGTCGACGGCGACGTCGGCGGGGGCCGGCTCCGCCCAGACGGCGATCGGCTTCGGCTCCCAGGTGAGGGCGGCCGGCTCCACCGGGGGAGTGGAGGCGCGCATCACGGGGATCGCCTCGGTGACCGGGGACGACGTCCGCTCGGCGCCGGCGCGGAGCTGCTCCTCCTGGATGGCGGCGGAGAGCTCGTGGGCGAGGGAGCGCGCGAGCATCCCGTGGAAGATCGGGTCGCGGTCGTCGTGGCTGCGGCGCGTGACGACCCAGGCGCCCTCGGATCCGACGAAGGCCGCGAGCCGCTCGTGGACGACGGCGAAGAGCTCGTCCTGCGTGAGGACGGGGGCCGCCTCGACGACCTCGGGGGCCGCCTTGCGACGCCTCAGACGAAACCTCATGACGAACCCCGTTTCCCGTGCCGGCAGCGACTGAGGACAGTGTCGCCGCCACCGGGTCGGGAGACCGGCTGACACGCCGCCCCGCGGGGAGGCGGCGCGTCAGGAGGGCCTAGCGGTCGCGCTTCTTGCCGCGCTCCTCCTTGACGATCTCCTTCGAGTCGTAGGACACGGAGCCCAGGGCGACGGTGACCGAGATGGCCCAGCTGACCCACTGCAGGGCCAGGCGCCAGTCGCGCGGGCCCTTGCGCGTGGTCTGCAGGATCGACCAGCCGCCGACGATAGCGCTGATGACGCTGGAGTTGAGGATGAACTTGCGCATGCGTGTGCCTCCTGTGTTCACCCCGACGCTAGCGGGTGCGAAAGCTCTCAGAGGAACGCTTGACACCACCGAGGGGTTGTCCCGCTACGGTGGACCGCCGCCGGGACCCGAATCCTCGAGCCGGGGCACGCCGAGGAGAACGGGAACGACATGCGCACGGCTGTGATCGGGGCGGTGCTGCTCGTCGTCGGGGCGGTGGCCGTCGTCACGGGGGTCCTCCCGATGGACGCGCTGGGCGAGCTGGTCGAGCGGACGGCGCCGATCCTCGGCTTCGTGGTCGCGGTGACCGTGGTCGCCGAGCTGGCCTCCGAGGCCGGCGTCTTCACCGTGGTCGCCGAGCGCTCCGCCGAGTGGGGCCGCGGGCGGACCGCGGTGCTCTGGCTGCTGGTGGTGGCGATGGCCGTCGTCAGCACGGTGTTCCTCTCGCTCGACACGACCGCCGTGCTCCTGACCCCGGTCGTGGTCCTGCTCGCGGCGCACGTGCGCGTCCCGCCCCTGCCGTTCGCGATGGCCACGGTCTGGCTGGCGAACTGCGCCTCCCTCCTCCTCCCCGTCTCGAACCTCACCAACCTGCTCGCGCAGCGGCGCCTGGGGGTCGAGGGCCCCTTCGCCTTCGCCGCGCTGACCGCGGTGCCCGCGCTCGTCGCGGCCGTCGTGCCCGTGCTGATCCTCGCGATCCGCTACCGGCGCGAGCTGGCCGGGCGCTACACCCCGGGGGAGCGGACGCCGGTGGGGGACCGGGTGCTGCTCGTCGGCGCGGGGATCGTCGTGGCGCTGCTCCTGCCGGCGCTCGTCTCGGGCCTCGAGGTGTGGATCCCGGCGACGGTCGCCGCGGTCGCGCTGATCGTCCTCTTCGCGGTGCGCCGTCCCGCGGCGCTCACGCCCGCCCTCCTGCCGTGGCAGCTCGTCGTGTTCGCGTCGGGCCTCTTCGTGGCGATGGAGGCGGCGCACCAGCTCGGGCTGGGCGCGGCGCTCGCCGTGGTCGCGGGGGAGGGGAGCGGGACGCTCGACCTGCTGCGCCTCGCCGGCTCCGGCGCGGTCGCCTCCAACCTGGTCGACAACCTGCCCGCCTATCTCGCCCTCGAGCCCGTCGCGGCGGATCCGCTCCGCCTGGTCGCCCTGCTGATCGGCGTGAACGCCGGACCGCTGATCACCCCGTGGGCCTCGCTCGCCACCCTGCTCTGGCACCAGAGGCTGACCGCGCTGGGCGTGCACGTCTCGTGGCGCCAGTACGCGCTCCTCGGACTCGTCGCGGTCGTCCCGACGGTGGGCGGAGCGACGCTCGCCCTCGCCCTCGTGCAGGGCTGACCCCCCGTCCCCCGTGCGGGGCCGGCTGCTAGCCTCGACGGGCACGACGACGGCTCGACCGACGAAAAGGGACCACCATTCCTCCGCACTCCGCCTCCGCCTCCTCCGCCGCTGACAGGACCGACGCCGGGACCTCGGGAGGGACCGAGCGCAACGCGTTCGTTGTCGTCTCGAACCGCCTCCCCGTGGACCGCGTCGTGGCCGAGGACGGCACCGCCTCCTGGAAGACCTCGCCCGGCGGGCTGGTCACCGCGCTCGAGCCCGTGATGCGCGCGAACGAGGGCGCCTGGGTCGGCTGGCCCGGCGTGGCCGACGAGGAGGTCGCGCCGTTCGTCGACAACGGCGTGCAGATCGTCCCCGTCGCCCTCAGCGCGCAGGAGCTCGAGGACTACTACGAGGGCTTCTCGAACGACACGCTCTGGCCGCTGTACCACGACGTGATCGCGCCCCCGACCTACCACCGCGACTGGTGGGACGCCTACGTGCGGGTCAACCAGCGCTTCGCCGAGGCGGCCGCGGCCGTGACGGAGGAGGACGGCGTGGTCTGGGTGCAGGACTACCAGCTCCAGCTCGTGCCGAAGATGCTGCGGGAGCTCCGGCCCGACGTCACGATCGGCTTCTTCAACCACATCCCGTTCCCGCCCTACGGGATCTTCGCGCAGCTCCCGTGGCGCCGGCAGATCGTCGAGGGCCTGCTCGGCGCCGACGTGATCGGCTTCCAGCGCCAGGGCGACGCGGGCAGCTTCCTCCGCGCGGTCCGGCGCCTGCTGGGCTACGACACCCGCAGCACGGTCGTCGAGGTCCCGGTCGAGGAGGAGGCCGTCGGCGGCACCCGCCGCGTCAACCGCTCGCGGCGCGGGGCGAGCGTGCGCCCGGTCGTCGCCCGGCACTTCCCGATCTCGATCGACTCCGCGTCGTTCGAGGCGATGGCGCGCACCCCCGAGATCCAGGCCCGCGCCGCCGAGATCCGCGCCGAGCTGGGCAACCCCGCGACGATCATGCTCGGCGTCGACCGGCTCGACTACACCAAGGGGATCGGCCACCGCCTGAAGGCCTTCGGCGAGCTCCTGGCGGACGGCCGCCTCACCTCCGAGGACGCGGTGCTGGTCCAGGTCGCGAGCCCGAGCCGCGAGCGCGTGGACACCTACCGGCAGCTGCGCGACGACATCGAGCTGCAGGTCGGCCGGATCAACGGCGACTACAGCACGCTCGGGCACCCGGCGATCAGCTACCTCCACCACGGCTATCCGCGCGAGGAGATGGTGGCGCTCTACCTCGCCGCCGACGTCATGCTCGTCACGGCGCTGCGGGACGGGATGAACCTCGTCGCGAAGGAGTACGTCGCCTCCCGCTTCGACAACGACGGCGTGCTCGTGCTGAGCGAGTTCGCCGGAGCGGCCGACGAGCTCAAGCAGGCCGTGCAGGTGAACCCGCACGACATCTCGGGGCTGAAGGACGCGATGGAGGCCTCGGCGCGGATGCCGCGCGTCGAGCGCACCCGGCGCATGCGCGCGCTCCGTCGCCGCGTGCTCGAGAACGACGTGGCGCGCTGGTCCGAGTCGTTCCTCTCCGCTCTCGCGGAGCACGCGGCCGGCCAGCAGCTCGACGTGCGGCCCGCCGCCCGCGGGCAGGAGGCGCCGCACGGCCAGGAGGCCGAGCACCGCGACGACGCGGCCCACGGACAGGCGGCCGAGCTCGAGCGGGAGGCCGCCGACGACCGCGAGCTCGACGGCGGCGCGCGATGAGCGAGGGAGTGCCCGAGCGGCTCGCGGCGGCGCTGCGGGAGCTCGCCGCGGCCGATCGGCTCCTGGTGGCCCTCGACTTCGACGGCACTCTCGCGCCCGAGGTCGACGACCCCGCCCGCGCGCGAGCGCTCCCCGAGGCGCGCGAGGCCGTGCTGCGGCTCCTCGCCCTCCCCGGCACCCGGGTCGCGCTGGTCTCCGGCCGGGCGCTCGGGAGCCTGGAGGAGGTCTCGCAGCTGCCGGACGAGGCGCTGCTGGTCGGCTCCCACGGCATCGAGATCCGCCTCGACCCCGAGGAGGACGCGGTCCGGCTCGACGACGACGAGCTCGAGAAGGTGGGAGTGCTCGAGGACGTCCTGAAGGGCATCGCCCGCGGGATCGACAACGTCTGGATCGAGGACAAGCCCGCCGGCTTCGCCCTGCACACCCGCCTCGCGACCGAGCGCCACAGCCGCGTCGCCCACGTCGTCGCCCTCTCCGAGGCGCGCGCCGAGGTGCAGGGGGTCACCGTCCGCGAGGGGAAGAACGTCCTGGAGTTCTCGGTCCGCTCGACCACCAAGGGCGAGGCCGTGCAGCACCTCCGCCGCTACACCGGCGCGACCGCCGTCCTCTACGCGGGCGACGACGTGACGGACGAGGACGCCTTCGCGGTCCTCGGCTCCGGCGACGTCGGCATCAAGAGCGGCGAGGGCACCACCGCGGCCTCCTACCGGGTCCGCGGTCCCGAGCAGGTCGCGCACGCGCTCCGGCTGCTGGCCGATCTGCGCGCGGAGTAGCAGCCCCCTCCCTGCGGTCAGCGCCGGCGGGTCCCGGACCGCCGACTCGCCGAGGACGGCCGTCCGCCGACGCGGGGAGCGGCCGTTCGCGACGAGTCGGAGATCCGCGGGGACGTCCGCATCCGGTGCCGCTGCCGGAGGCCGGGGCCGGGACGGGTGCGCAGGCCGGTCCGGGTCCGCCCGGCGAGCAGGGGCACCGCGCGCGAGGCGGTAGCCTCATCGCATGCCGGAAATCGATTGGAAGCCCCGCTCGCGCACCGTCACGGACGGCATCGAGGCCACGACGTCGCGCGGGATGCTGCGGGCGGTCGGGATGGGCGATGACGACTGGGAGAAGCCCCAGATCGGCATCGCGTCCTCGTGGAACGAGATCACCCCCTGCAACCTCTCGCTCGAGCGCCTCGCGCGCTCCGCGAAGGAGGGCGTGCACTCCGGCGGCGGCTACCCGCTCCAGTTCGGCACCATCTCCGTCTCGGACGGCATCTCGATGGGGCACGAGGGCATGCACTTCTCGCTCGTCTCCCGCGAGGTCATCGCCGACTCCGTCGAGACCGTGATGATGGCCGAGCGCCTGGACGGGACCGTCATGCTGGCCGGTTGCGACAAGTCGCTGCCCGGCATGCTGATGGCCGCGGCCCGCCTCGACCTCGCCGCCGTGTTCGTCTACGCCGGCTCGATCGCCCCGGGCTGGGTCAAGCTCTCGGACGGCACCGAGAAGGACATCACGATCATCGACTCCTTCGAGGCCGTCGGCGGCGTCAAGGCCGGGATCATGTCCGAGGAGGACGCCAAGCGCATCGAGTGCGCCTTCGCCCCGGGCGAGGGCTCCTGCGGCGGCATGTACACCGCCAACACCATGGCCAGCGTCGCCGAGGCGCTGGGCATGAGCCTGCCCGGCTCCGCCTCGCCCGCCGCCGCCGACCGCCGCCGCGACTACTTCGCCCGCAAGTCCGGCGAGGCCGTCGTCGAGCTGCTGCGCAACGGCACCACGGCCCGCGACATCCTCACCAAGGAGGCGTTCGAGAACGCGATCGCGGTGGCGATGGCCTTCGGCGGGTCGACCAACGTGATCCTGCACCTGCTCGCGATCGCCAACGAGGCCGAGGTCGACCTCACGATCGACGACTTCAACCGCATCGGCGACACGATCCCGCACATCGGCGACCTCAAGCCCTTCGGCAAGTACGTCATGAACGACGTCGACCGCCACGGCGGCGTCCCGGCCGTGATGAAGGCGCTCCTGGACGCCGGGCTGCTCCACGGCGACTGCCTGACGGTCACCGGGAGGACGGTCGCCGAGAACCTCGCCGCGATGGACATCGCGCCGCTGGACGGCGAGGTCATCCGCACCCTCGACAACCCGATCCACGCGACGGGCGGGCTCACCATCCTCAAGGGCTCGCTCGCCCCCGAGGGCGCGGTCGTCAAGACCGCCGGCTTCGACGCCTCCGTCTTCGAGGGTCCGGCCCGCGTGTTCGAGCGCGAGCGCGCCGCGATGGACGCTCTGACCGAGGGCCGGATCGAGAAGGGCGACGTGGTGGTCATCCGCTACGAGGGCCCGAAGGGCGGTCCCGGCATGCGCGAGATGCTCGCCATCACCGCCGCCATCAAGGGGGCCGGGCTCGGAAAAGATGTACTACTGTTGACGGACGGACGATTCTCAGGCGGCACAACCGGCCTGTGCATCGGCCACATAGCTCCCGAATCGGTGGACGCAGGTCCCATCGCATTCGTTCGCGACGGAGACCCGATTCGGGTCGACATCGCCGCTCGCTCGATCGACCTACTCGTCGACGAGTCCGAGCTCGCCGCCCGCCGAGAAGGCTGGGCCCCTCTCCCTCCGCGCTACACCCGCGGTGTCCTCGCCAAGTACGCCAAGCTCGTCCGCTCGGCAGCCGAGGGCGCCGTCACCGGGTGACCCGGCCCGCTCCGGCCGGCCGCGCACTCGCGTTCCCGGGCACTCGCCTCCGGCTCTGCCCGCCGCCGCACCACCTCCTGAAGGAATCGACACCCGCATGACTCCGGATCCGTCCGCCGTGCAGCCCGCACCGACGCCCCAGCCACCCCGACCCGCCCACGCTCCCGGGGCCGCCCCCGCGGCCGAGGTCCTCACCGGAGCGCAGGCGGTCGTCCGCTCGCTCGAGATGCTCGGGATCGAGGACGTCTTCGGCCTGCCCGGCGGCGCGATCCTCCCGGTCTACGACCCGCTGATGGACTCCTCGAAGATCCGGCACATCCTGGTCCGCCACGAGCAGGGCGCCGGCCACGCCGCCGAGGGCTACGCCTCGGCGACCGGCAAGCTCGGCGTCTGCATCGCGACCTCGGGCCCCGGAGCGACCAACCTGGTCACCGCGATCGCGGACGCCTACATGGACTCGGTTCCGATGCTCGCGATCACCGGCCAGGTGTTCTCGACGCTCATGGGGACCGACGCGTTCCAGGAGGCGGACATCGTCGGCATCACGATGCCGATCACGAAGCACTCCATCCTCGTGACGCGCCCCGAGGACATCCCCTCGGCCCTCGCCTCCGCCGCGCTGATCGCCACCACCGGCCGCCCCGGCCCCGTGCTGGTCGACATCACGAAGGACGCGCAGCAGGACCAGGCGCCGTTCCTCTGGCCGCCGAAGATCGACCTGCCCGGGTACCGTCCGGTCACGAAGGCCCACGGCAAGCAGATCCAGGCCGCGGCCCAGCTGCTGGTCGAGTCGAGGAAGCCGGTGCTCTACGTGGGCGGCGGCATCATCCGCGCCCGCGCGGCGGCCGAGCTGAAGGCGTTCGCGGAGGCGTGCGGCGTCCCCGTGGTCACCACGCTGATGGCGCGCGGCGCGTTCCCCGACTCGCACGAGCAGCACCTGGGCATGCCCGGCATGCACGGCACCGTCCCCGCGGTGCTCGCGCTGCAGGAGTCGGACCTGATCCTCGCGCTCGGCTCGCGCTTCGACGACCGCGTGACCGGCAAGGCGGCGCTCTTCGCGCCGCACGCCAAGGTCGTGCACGTCGACATCGACCCGGCCGAGATCTCCAAGATCCGCACCGCCGACGTGCCGATCGTGGGCGACCTCAAGGACGTCCTCCCGGACCTCACCGAGGCGTTCGCGAAGGCGTCCGCGGACGGCCGCGCCGACACCTCCGAGTGGTGGAGCTACCTCAAGGGCCTGCAGAGCGAGTTCCCGCTCGGCTACACCGAGCCGGACGACGGCCTGCTCTCCCCGCAGTACGTGATCAAGCGCATCGGCGAGATCACCGGGCCCGAGGGCGTCTTCGCCTCCGGAGTCGGTCAGCACCAGATGTGGGCCGCGCAGTTCATCCAGTACGAGCGCCCCAACTCGTGGCTCAACTCGGGCGGCGCCGGCACCATGGGCTACTCCGTGCCCGCGGCGATGGGCGCCAAGGTCGGCGAGCCCGACCGCACCGTGTGGGCGATCGACGGCGACGGCTGCTTCCAGATGACCAATCAGGAGCTCGCCACCTGCACGATCAACGACATCCCGATCAAGGTCGCGGTGATCAACAACTCCTCGCTGGGCATGGTGCGCCAGTGGCAGACCCTGTTCTACGAGGGCCGCTACTCGAACACCGACCTCAACACGGGTCACGACACCGTGCGGGTGCCCGACTTCGTGAAGCTCGCCGACGCGTACGGCGCGCTCGGCATCCGCGTCACCAAGCCGGAGGAGATCGACGACGCCATCCGCCTCGCGATCGCCACGAACGACCGGCCCGTGGTGATCGACTTCGTCGTCAGCCGCGACTCCATGGTCTGGCCGATGGTCCCGCAGGGCGTCTCGAACAGCTACGTCCAGTACGCCCGAGACCACAGCCCGACCTGGGACGACGAGGAGTAGACCCGCATGACGCACCACGTTCTCTCCCTGCTCGTCGAGGACAAGCCGGGACTGCTCACCCGTGTCGCCGGGCTGTTCGCCCGCCGCGGCTTCAACATCGAGTCACTGGCGGTCGGTCCGACCGAGCTGGACGGGCTCTCGCGCATCACGGTCGCCGTAGACGTCGAGGACCTGCCGCTCGAGCAGGTCACGAAGCAGCTCAACAAGCTCGTCAACGTGATCAAGATCGTCGAGCTCGACACCGACCAGTCGGTCCAGCGCGAGCACCTGCTCGTCAAGGTCCGCGTCGACAACGTCACGCGCTCGCAGGTGCTCGAGGCCGTCACGCTCTTCCGCGCCCGCGTGGTCGACGTCGCGACGGATGCCCTGGTGATCGAGGTCACCGGCGACACCGGCAAGACCAACGCGTTCCTGCGGGTGATCGAGCCCTACGGCATCAAGGAGATCGCGCAGTCGGGCCTGCTCGCCATCGGGCGCGGCTCCAAGTCGATCACCGAGCGCGTCTTCAAGAACTGACCGCGAACTCTCCACTACAGAAAAGGACTCACCACGTGACCGAGCTCATCTACGACGCCGACGCCGACCTCTCCATCATCCAGTCCAAGAAGGTCGCGATCGTCGGCTACGGCTCGCAGGGCCACGCGCACGCGCAGAACCTCCGCGACTCCGGCGTCCAGGTCGTCATCGCGCTGAAGGAGGGGTCGAAGTCGACCGCCAAGGCCGAGGACGACGGCTTCGAGGTCAAGAGCGTCGCCGACGCCGCGGCCTGGGCCGACCTGATCATGATCCTCGCGCCGGACCAGCACCAGCGCGCGATCTACAGCGAGCAGATCGCCTCCGCGCTGACCGAGGGCAAGACCCTCGCCTTCGCGCACGGCTTCAACATCCGCTTCGGCTACATCGAGGCGCCCGCGGGCGTCGACGTCATCCTCATCGCGCCGAAGGCCCCCGGCCACACCGTGCGCCGCGAGTTCGTCGCCGGCCGCGGCATCCCGGACATCATCGCCGTCGAGAACGACGCGACCGGCACCGCCTGGGAGACCGCGAAGTCCTACGCGAAGGCCATCGGCGGCACCCGCGCCGGCGTCATCAAGACCACCTTCACCGAGGAGACCGAGACCGACCTGTTCGGCGAGCAGGCCGTGCTCTGCGGCGGCACCTCGCAGCTCGTCCAGTACGGCTTCGAGACCCTCGTCGAGGCCGGCTACCAGCCCGAGATCGCCTACTTCGAGGTGCTGCACGAGCTCAAGCTCATCGTCGACCTCATGTGGGAGGGCGGCATCGCCAAGCAGCGCTGGAGCGTCTCCGACACCGCCGAGTACGGCGACTACGTCTCCGGCCCGCGCGTCATCGACCCGCGCGTGAAGGAGAACATGAAGGCCGTCCTCGGCGACATCCAGAGCGGCGCCTTCGCGAAGCGCTTCATCGGCGACCAGGACGCGGGCGGACCCGAGTTCCAGGAGCTGCGCGCCAAGGGCGAGAAGCACCCGATCGAGGAGACCGGCCGCGAGCTGCGCAAGCTCTTCGCCTGGAAGCAGACCGACGAGGACTACACCGACGGCAGCGTCGCGCGCTAGTCGCACCGCGTCGACCGGGGGAGCCCCGGCCCGACGAGGGACCCGTCCACCGGGATCCCCTCGCCGGGCCGGGGCTCCTCCGCGTCCGGGGCGCGACTACCGCTCGAGCTCGCGGACGAGACGGCGGAGACCGCCCTTCGGCGGGACGAGGACGGGGTCCGGCCACCGGGGCGAGAGGTGGTCGCCGAGCGTCACCCGGCGCAGCTTGCGGCCGACAAGGGGGAGTACCCAGTCGGCGGCCCAGCGGCGCTGCTCGCGCAGCCGCGCGCGGAGGCGGAGCGGCTCGGGGGTGTCCCAGGGCCCGGTCGAGATCGTGTGCGGCACGCCGAGCGTGTCGAGCACGCGACCGGCCAGGACGCGGTGCCCGCGCTTGGAGAGGTGCATCCGGTCGGGCGACCAGAGCACGGGGGAGTGGAACTCCCGCATCGCCCAGTAGTCGACGAGGATCGCGCCCCGCTCGCGGGCGATCCGGCGTACGGCGCTGTTGTAGAGGTGGTTGCGACGCAGGAACATCCGCGGGGCGGGCAGTCCCGGGATGTCGACGCCCGTGAAGAGCACGAGGGAGGCGCCGGTGGTCGCGAGCGCGTCGACGAGCGCCTCGTAGCGGGTGATCAGATCGACGGTGTCGGTGCCGAGGTCGAGGATGTCGTTGCCGCCGGCGTACAGCGTGATCAGCGTGGGGCGGAGCGCGAGGGCGGGCGCGAGCTGGTCCTCGGTGATCTGGGCGAGGCGCTTCGAGCGGACGGCGAGATTCGCGTACTCCCAGCCCGGCTCGGCCTTCGCCAGGCGCTCGGCGACGCGGTCGGCCCAGCCGCGCACCCCGTTCGGCAGGCGCGGGTGCGGGTCGCCGACCCCCTCCGTGAAGGAGTCGCCGAGGGCGACGAAGCGGCGGCGGCGGTCGTCCATCCGCTCAGCCTCGCCCCCGGGGGAGGACGCGGGGTGTCCGCCGGGTGTCGGGGAGGCGGCGGCGGGCTCCGAGCCTCCTGCGAGGTGCGCGCGGCTAGGGTGTTGCGGTGATCGATGGTGGACCGGGCCGCTCCCCGGAGGACGACGACGCGGCGACCCCGCCGGTGGACCGCGGGCCGGACGCCGGCCCGGAGGACGACGCCGACGACGAGGCCCTGGAGTGGGCGGGCGAGGGCGCGGACCCGACGCTCGCCGCGGGGACGGCGCGCGTGCGCCGGACGCCCCGCACGGTCGCGGGGGCGGGCCCGGCGGACGACGGCTCGGACGACGACGACTCCGAGGACGAGGACCCCGACGACGAGGCCGCGTCCTCGTCCGCTCTGCTGATCGCCGCGGGCATCGCGGCCGGCCTCTACCTCCTGTACGCCATCGCCTGGGCGATCACGGCGACGCGGCAGTCGCCGGTCGCCGCGGCCGGCTTCGCGGGCGATGCGCTCGGCGGCGCCCTCTACTCGCTCGGGCTCTGGCTGGCGGTCCTGGCGCCGCCGGTGTGGTTCGCCGTGGTGCTCCTCGCCACCCGCGACGCGCGGGTGCGCACCCGCGTGCTCTGGCTGGTCGCCGGACTCGTCCTCCTCGCTCCGCTGCCGTTCCTGAAGGGGGCCTGATGACCGACTCGACCCGGGCCACCCTCGGCGGGACCGGCCGGCGCGACCGGCCCGGCCGGCGCCTGGCCGTCTCCGTCCTCGTCGCCGTGGTGTTCGCGCTCTTCTTCGCCTGGGACGTCTGGGAGGCGGTCGGCAACCTGATCGGCCTGCGCAGCTACGCGGCCTCCCTCGGCACCGATCTGAACCCGACGGGCTGGGCGGTGCTCCTGCTCGGCCTGGTGCTGCCGGTCGCCTGCTTCGTCGCCGCCGTCCTGCTCGGGCGCCGCCGGGGGCTCCCGGTGCGCGTCGGACTGCTCGCGGCGGCCCTCTGCCTCTCGGCGGCGCTCTCGCTCGACGTGCAGCTCGTCCTCGGCGTCGAGAGCCTGGTCTCGCTGAGCTGACCGGCGGCGTCACACGGCGCGGGGCGCGCGCACCCCTCCGCTACAGTGACGGGGGGCTGCCGACGCCCCCGCCTCGGTGCCCGCTCCGTCCCCTCTCCGAAGGAAGCGCCTCTCGTGACAAAGCCGGTCGTCCTGATCGCCGAAGAACTCTCGCCCGCCACCGTGGACGCGCTCGGTCCCGACTTCGAGATCCGCTCCGTGGACGGCACCGACCGCCCGGCGCTGCTCGAGGCCCTCGCCACGGCGCACGCGATCCTCGTGCGCTCCGCGACGCAGGTCGACGCGGAGGCGATCGCCGCGGCCCCCTCGCTCCAGGTGATCGCCCGCGCCGGTGTGGGCCTGGACAACGTCGACATCACCGCCGCGACCGCCGCGGGCGTCATGGTCGTGAACGCACCGACCTCGAACATCATCTCGGCCGCCGAGCTCACCGTCGGCCACATCCTGAGCCTCGCCCGCCACATCCCCGCCGCGCACAGCGCGCTCGCGCAGGGCCTCTGGAAGCGCTCGAAGTACACGGGCGTCGAGCTCTACGAGAAGACCGTCGGCATCATCGGCCTCGGCCGCATCGGCGCGCTGATCACCGCGCGCCTGCAGGCCTTCGGGGTGAACGTCGTCGCCTACGACCCCTACGTGACCAGCGCCCGCGCGCAGCAGCTCGGCGTCACGCTCCTCTCCCTGGAGGAGCTGCTGGCCGAGAGCGACTTCATCACGATCCACATGCCGAGGACCCCCGAGACGACGGGCATGATCTCGGACGATCAGCTGGCGCTGATGAAGCCGTCGGCGTTCATCGTGAACGTGGCCCGCGGCGGCCTCATCGACGAGGACGCGCTGCACCGCGCGCTCGTCGCGAAGACCATCGCCGGCGCCGGACTCGACGTGTTCGTCAAGGAGCCGCCGACCGGATCGCCGCTGCTCGCCCTCGAGAACGTGGTCGTCACTCCGCACCTCGGGGCCTCGACCGACGAGGCGCAGGAGAAGGCCGGCGTCTCGGTCGCCCGCTCGGTGCGCCTCGCGCTCTCGGGCGAGCTCGTGCCGGACGCCGTGAACGTCGCCGGCGGCGTGATCGACGAGTACGTGCGCCCCGGCATCCCGCTGGTCGAGAAGCTCGGCCAGGTCTTCTCGGGCCTCGCGGACTCGCCGGTCACCTCCATCGACGTCGAGGTGCGCGGCGAGCTCGCCGGCTACGACGTGAAGGTCCTCAAGCTGGCGGCTCTCAAGGGCGTGTTCACCAACGTGGTCTCGGAGACGGTGTCCTACGTCAACGCGCCGGTGCTCGCGGAGCAGCGCGGCATCGAGGTCCGCCTGATCACGGAGCCGGTCTCGGACGAGTACCGCAACGTGATCACGCTGCGCGGCGCGCTCTCGGACGGCTCGCAGATCTCGGTCTCGGGCACGCTGACCGGCACCAAGCAGGTCGAGAAGATCGTGGCGATCAACGGCTACGACGTCGAGGTCCCCCTCGCGAAGCACCTCGTCGTCATGAGCTACGTCGACCGCCCCGGGATCGTCGCGGTCTACGGCCGCGAGTTCGGCGACGCCGCGGTCAACATCGCGGGCATGCAGATCGCGCGCACCGAGGCGGGCGGCAAGGCGCTCTCGGTGATCACCATCGACTCTCCCGCCCCCGACGGCCTGCTCGAGAAGGTCCGCGTCGCGATCGACGCCGACCTCATGCAGGAGATCGACATCACCGAGCAGTGAGCACGCGGCGGTTCGCTCAGGTCGACGTCTTCGGCGCCGCGCCGTTCCGGGGCAATCCGGTAGCGGTCGTCGTCGACGGCGACGGCGTGGGCGACGCCGCGATGGCGGAGTTCGCGCGCTGGACGAACCTGTCCGAGACGACCTTCCTCCTCCGCCCGAGCGACCCCGCGGCCGACTACCGGCTGCGGATCTTCACGCCGGGCGGGGAGCTGCCCTTCGCCGGGCACCCGACCCTCGGGAGCGCGCACGCCTGGCTCGCGGCCGGAGGGACGGCCCGCGCGGCGGGGGAGCTCGTGCAGGAGTGCGCCGCGGGTCTCGTCCGACTGCGGGTGACGGAGGA
The DNA here is from genome assembly GCF_002931635.1 of Rathayibacter sp. AY2B7. Lineage (NCBI taxonomy): Bacteria > Bacillati > Actinomycetota > Actinomycetes > Micrococcales > Microbacteriaceae > Rathayibacter > Rathayibacter sp. AY2B7. The sequence continues at coordinate 16,922 of NZ_PSUC01000033.1, forward strand.
GGGCATCGCCTTCGCCGCCCCGCCCCGCCGGCGGACCGGACCGGTCGACGAGGCGACGCTCGAGCGGGTGGCCGCGGCTCTGCGGATCCCGCGCGCGGAGATCCTCGACCACGAGTGGGTCGACAACGGTCCCGGCTGGCTGGCCGTGCGGCTCGCGTCGGCGGAGCAGGTCCTCGCGCTGCGGCCGGACCAGGCTCTCCTCGCCGGGCTCCCCGTCGGCGTCGTGGGCGAGCATCCGGCGGGAGGCGAGTGCGCGGTCGAGGTGCGGGCGTTCATCCCCGACGCCGGTGTGTCCGAGGACCCGGTGACGGGGAGCCTCAACGCGGGGATCGCCCAGTGGCTGATCGGCAGCGGCGAGCTGTCCGAGCGCTACACGGCCGCCCAGGGTGCGGCGCTGGGCCGAGCCGGGCGCGTGCGCGTCGAGAGCACGGACGGCGCGATCTGGATCGGCGGCGCGACGGTGACCCTGATCGACGGGGTCGTCGAGCTGTAGCGGGTCCGCCGGGGGCGGCGCCACTCAGCTCCCGAGGAGTCGCTGGACGACCGCGAGGACGTCCTCGGCCTCGCCGCGCGACGGCGAGCCTGTGGGGAGCAGGGCGGAGTTGTAGTAGAGCCCGTCGCTCATCAGGACGATCGCCCGGGCGACGAGCGGGTCGCCCACGGCGTCGGCGACCACCTCGTTCCAGCTGTCGTGGATCCGCGCGAGGCCGCCGCTGGCGCGCTCGTCGTGCCCCTGCGCGATGCGCGACACGGCGAGGATCGTGCGGTCGAAGGCCGAGTCGGCGGCGAAGGAGGTGCGCAGCAGGTAGGCGACCACGCCCTCGGGAGCGGCGAGGCTCTGCGCGACGTCCGCCTCCCGCCGCGCGTCGAGGCGCTGCAGGAGCCCGTCGACGAGGGCGTCCTTCGAGGGGAAGTGGTAGAGCAGCCCGCCCTTGGAGACTCCGGCCTCGCGGGCGACGGCGTCGAGGGTCGCGGCGCGCTCGCCCTGCTCGATGAGGAGCTGCTCGAACGCGTCGAGGACGCGGTCGCGGGCGGGGGCAGGAGGCACGGCGACCATCCTACGGCGGATCAGTGGCGACTGTACCGGCTGGACGGTATACTCTCTCCGTTCTCCTCTGAAAGGTCGTTCCCGTGTCCGCGCGCACCGCTCCCGTCTCCACCCACGACACCGCCGGCGCCGCCGACAGGGTCGGGCGACGCGCCTGGGTGGCGCTCGCGGTGCTGATGCTCCCGGTGCTGCTGGTCTCGGTCGACAACACGGTGCTGAACTTCGCGCTCCCCTCGATCGCCGAGGATCTGGGCCCCTCCGGCACCGAGCTGCTGTGGATCGTCGACGCCTACCCGCTGGTGCTCGCGGGCCTGCTGGTGGCGATGGGCAGTCTCGGCGACCGCGTCGGGCGGCGGCGCCTCCTGCTGGTCGGCGCGGTCGGCTTCGCCGCCGTCTCGGTCGTGGCCGCGTTCGCTCCCACCGCCGCGGCGCTCATCGGCGCCCGCGCGGCACTGGGCTTCTTCGGCGCGATGCTGATGCCCTCGACGCTCTCGCTCCTGCGCAGCGTCTTCCCCGACCGCGACCAGCGCCGCCTCGCGATCGCGATCTGGGCGACCGGCTTCGCCGTGGGCTCGGGCATCGGCCCTCTGGTCGGCGGCGTGCTGCTCGAGCACTTCCCCTGGGGGTCGGTGTTCCTGCTCGCGGTGCCCGTGCTGCTCCCGCTGGTCGTCCTGGTGCCGATCCTGGTGCCGGAGTCGCGCGACCCGCAGCCCGGCCCGGTCGACGTGGTCAGCATCCTGCTGTCGCTGGCGACCATTGCGCCGGTCGTCTACGCGGTCAAGTCCTTCGCCGAGCACGGGATCGACGCGGTCGGCGTCGCGGCGCTCGTCGTGGGCGTCGTCTCGGGAGCTCTGTTCGTCCGCCGCCAGCAGCGCCGGGCCTCGCCGATGCTCGATCTCTCGCTCTTCCGCCGCGGCTCGTTCAGTGCGGCGATCGTGGTCAACCTCCTCAGCGTCACCGCGCTGGTCGGCGGGCTCTTCTTCCTCTCGCAGCACCTGCAGCTCGTGGTCGGGCTCTCGCCCCTGGAAGCGGGCCTCGTGCTCGTGCCGGGCCTCGCCGTGATGATCCTGGCCGGGCTCGGCGTGGTGCCGATCGCGCGCCGCGTCGCTCCGCGCCTCGTCGTCCCGGCCGGACTGCTGGTCTCGGCCGTCGGGTACATCCTGCTGGCACTCGGCAGCGGGGCGCCCGGAGGAGCGTCCGCCCTCGCCGTCGCTGTCGCCTTCGCGTTCCTCGGCCTGGGCATCGGCGCGGCCGAGACGGTGTCGAACGAGCTGATCCTGGCCAACGCGCCCGCCGACAAGGCCGGTGCGGCCTCCGCCGTCTCCGAGACCGCCTACGAGCTCGGCGCCGTCCTCGGCACCGCGACGCTCGGCACCGTCCTCACCGCCGTGTACCGCGGGGGAGTCGTGCTGCCCGAGGGCCTCGACGCCGCGCAGGCGCAGCGGGCCGGGGAGACCCTCGGCGGCGCCGTCTCGGTCGCCGGCGAGCTGCCCGCCGACTCCGCCGCGAGCCTCGTCGCGTCGGCGAGCGCGGCGTTCGACTCGGGCGTCGGCTGGTCGGCCTGGCTCGGTGTCGTCCTCGTGCTGGCCGCCGCCGCGGTCGGCGCCTGGCGCCTCCGCCGGAGCTGACGCTCCTCCTCTCCTCCCGAGGGAGGCCGCCCGGGACGCGCAGCGCCTCCCGGGCGGCCCTCGCCAGCCCGACGGGGGCGCGTGCCCCGGACCGCGGCGCGGGCGGGCCGCGAGTACGCTGGGGGGACTCCGACCCCGTACGCCTGAGGACCGCCATGCCCCGCACCGTGAAGCTCGCCGTCATCCCCGGAGACGGGATCGGGCCCGAGGTGACCGCCGAGGCCGTCAAGGTCCTCGACGCCGTCACCGCCGACTCCGACCTGGTGCTCGAGACGACCACCTTCTCGCTCGGCGCCGCCCGCTACCTCGAGACCGGCGACGTCCTCACCGACGAGGACCTCGCGGCGATCGCGGGGCACGACGCGATCCTCCTGGGCGCCGTCGGCGGAGCACCGGGGGACCCGCGCCTCCGGGACGCGAACATCGAGCGCGGGCTGCTCCTGCGGCTGCGCTTCGAGCTCGACCACTACGTCAACCTGCGGCCCACCCGTCTCTACGCGGGCGTCCCCTCGCCGCTCGCGGCTCCCGGGGAGGTCGACTTCGTGGTCGTCCGCGAGGGCACGGAGGGGCCCTACGTCGGCACCGGCGGCTCGATCCGGCAGGGCACCCCGCACGAGGTCGCCAACGAGGTGTCGGTCAACACCGCCTACGGGGTCGAGCGCGTCGTCCGACACGCGTTCGAGCTCGCCCGCACGCGCCGCTCCCGGCTGACGCTCGTCCACAAGACGAACGTCCTCGTCTTCTCCGGCTCGCTCTGGAAGCGGATCGTCGACGAGGTGGGGGCCGCCTTCGAGGACGTGGCCGTCGACTACCTCCACGTGGACGCCGCCACGATCTTCCTCGTGACCGACCCTGCTAGGTTCGACGTCATCGTCACCGACAACCTCTTCGGCGACATCCTGACCGATCTGGCCGGCGCGATCAGCGGCGGCATCGGACTCGCGGCCTCGGGCAACATCAACCCCGACGGCGCGTTCCCCAGCATGTTCGAGCCGGTCCACGGATCCGCGCCCGACATCGCCGGACGGCAGCTCGCCGACCCGACCGCCGCGATCCTCTCGGCCGCGATGCTGCTGGACCACCTCGGCCGGAGCGACGAGGCCGCCCGCGTCACCGCGGCCGTGACCGCCGACATCGAGTCGCGCGACGGCACCCCGCGCTCCACGGCCGCGATCGGCGACTCCGTCGTCGCCCGCCTCCGCTGATCCCCCGCAGAAGGACACCACCACGATGAGCACCGACTCCGCCCCCGCCGACCTCGCGTTCGAGGTGACCGCCGCCCCCGCGCCCCGCTCCGCCGAGGAGCGCGCCCGGATCCTCGCGAACCCCGGCTTCGGCATGCACTTCACCGACCACATGGTCGGCCTCCGCTGGACCCGCGCGGACGGCTGGCACAGCGCCCGCGTCGAGCCCTACGGCCCGCTCGCGCTCGACCCCGCCGCCGCCGTCCTGCACTACGCGCAGGAGATCTTCGAGGGGATGAAGGCCTACCGCCACGAGGACGGCTCCGTCTGGACCTTCCGCCCGGAGGCGAACGCGCGCCGCCTGCAGCGCTCGGCCCGCCGTCTCGCGCTGCCGGAGCTCCCGACGGACCTCTTCGTCGAGTCGCTGCGGCAGCTGATCGCGGTCGACGGCGACTGGGTCCCCTCGGAGCCGGAGACCAGCCTCTACCTGCGCCCGTTCATGTTCGCGCAGGAGGCGTTCCTCGGCGTGCGCGCGGCCGAGGACGTCGGCTACTACGTGATCGCCAGCCCCGCCGGCGCCTACTTCTCGGGCGGGGTCGCCCCCGTGTCGATCTGGCTCTCCACCTCCTACGCCCGGGCGGGCAAGGGCGGCACGGGAGCGGCGAAGACGGGTGGCAACTACGCCTCCTCCCTCCTCCCGCAGCAGGAGGCCTACAGCCACGGCTGCGCGCAGGTCCTCTTCCTCGACTCGCAGGAGTCGCAGTGGATCGAGGAGCTCGGCGGCATGAACGTGGTGCTGGTGAAGAAGGACGGCACGCTGGTCACCCCGGAATCGGACTCGATCCTCGAGGGCATCACGCGCGACAGCGTCCTGCAGCTCGCCGAGGACCGCGGCCACCGCGTCGAGCGGCGCCGCGTGAGCATCGACGAGTGGCGCGACGGAGTGGCCTCCGGCGACGTGGTCGAGGTGTTCGCCTGCGGGACCGCCGCCGTGATCACTCCGATCGCCGAGCTCAAGGGCGAGGGCTTCTCCGTCGGCCGCGAGGGCGCGCCCGCCGGGGAGCTCACGATGTCGCTCCGCGAGGAGCTGACCGGCATCCAGTACGGACGCCGCGAGGACACGCACGGATGGATGACGAGGCTGGACGCATGAAGATCGCACGATTCGCCACGCAGCGCGACGGGGACAACGGGGGAGCGATCCACTTCGGGATCGTGGACGAGGACGACCTGGTCGTGCTCGCCGGCGACCCGATGTTCGCCGGGTTCGACACCACGGGGGAGCGCATCCCGATCGCGGAGGCGAAGCTCCTCGCGCCGGTGATCCCGCGCTCCAAGGTCGTCGGCATCGGGAAGAACTACGCCGACCACGCGGCCGAGATGGGCGGCGACGCCCCGGCGGAGCCGCTGGTGTTCCTCAAGCCGAACACGTCGGTCATCGGCCCGGACGAGGCGATCGTCCTCCCCGAGGACAGCCAGCAGGTGGAGTTCGAGGGCGAGCTGGCGATCGTGATCGGCGCCGTGGCCCGCAACGTCCGCGCGGAGGACTACGAGGACGTGGTCTTCGGGTACACGATCGCCAACGACGTCACCGCGCGCGACCTCCAGCGCTCCGACGGCCAGTGGGCGCGGGCGAAGGGCTACGACACCTTCTGCCCGCTCGGTCCGGTCATAGAGACCGAGTTCGTCTGGAACGAGAGCGCGATCGAGACGCGCGTCAACGGGCGCGTGCAGCAGTCGGGCAGCACCGGCGACATGATCCACGGGGTGCCCGAGCTCGTCGCTTACGTCTCGCGCATCTTCACGCTCCTCCCCGGGGACGTGATCCTCACCGGGACGCCCGCCGGCGTCGGGCCGATCGCGAACGGGGACACCGTCGCGGTGGACGTCGAGGGCATCGGCACGCTGTTCAACCCGGTGGTCGTCCGGCGCTGAGCCCGGGCCCTCCTCCGCGGAGGGACGAGCGCCTCCGGCCCGCGAGGATCCTCGGATCCGGCGGGCCGGACGCGCTCGAGCGGGACGTCAGTCGGCGCTCGCCGGGTCGCTGCCGACCGCGCCCTCGGTCTCGTCCGGCAGGTCGGCGTCGCCGGAGACGGTGTCCCCTCCGCTGTCGCCGTCGGTCACGGCGTCCGTGACACCGCGGTCGATCGCGGTGCCCCCGGGAGCGGCCCCCGCGGCGGAGGCGTCGGCCGCGTCCTCGCAGGGCAGCACCGTCTGCGCGCCGCCGGTGTTCGGGACGGCGTCGCCGCCGGATCCGGGAAGGTCCTCGTTCATGTTCTGGTCGGCCATGTCGGCTCCTCTCGTCGGGGCTCCAGCCCAGCACGCGACGGGCCCCTCCGCAGGACGTTGACAGCGCGGGGACGAGGGGGCAGACGCGGGCCGCGAGGCCGGGCGACGCGCCTTCACCGTGCTCCCCGGCGCTGTCAAGCGGACTGCCTCCGGGGCCGTCTGGTCGTAGCGTCGAGCTATGAACTCCTCCCGCACCGACTCCGTCAGCCGCATCGCCCGGGAGGACTTCGGCTGGTCGTCGCTGCTCCCCGGTCAGCGCGAGGCGATCGAGTCGGCCGCCTCCGGGCGCGACACGCTGCTGGTGCTGGCGACGGGCGGCGGCAAGTCCGCGGTCTACCAGATCGCCGGAGCCGAGCGCGGCGGCGTCGTCCTGGTCGTCTCCCCGCTCGTCGCCCTGCAGGCCGACCAGCTCGCCGCGATCGAGGCGGCTCCGGCGGCCCCGCCCGCCGTCGCGATCAACTCCTCCCAGGGCGCCGCGGCCGTCGCCCGCGCCTGGGACCGGATCGACGAGGGCGGCCCGCTCTACGTGCTCCTGGCGCCCGAGCAGCTCGCCAAGCCCGAGAACGTGGCGCGTCTGGCGGCCGCGGGAGTGTCGCTCCTGGTCGTCGACGAGGCGCACTGCGTCTCCTCCTGGGGCCACGACTTCCGCCCCGACTACCTCCGCCTGGCCGATGTGCGCGGCGAGCTCGGCGATCCGCCGGTGCTCGCGATGACCGCCACCGCCTCCGGGCCGGTGCGCGACGAGATCATCGAGCGCCTCCGGATGACCGACCCCGAGATCCAGGTGCACGGCGTCGACCGTCCGGAGATCCGGCTGGTGGTGCACCGCCACGAGAGCGAGAACGAGAAGCGCGCCGCCGTGGTCGAGGAGGCGCGCAGCTGGACGGCTCCGGGCCTGGTCTACGTCGCCACCCGCAAGGAGACGGAGGCCTACGCGGCCGACATCGCGGCGGAGGGGCGCCGGGTCGCGGCGTACCACGCCGGACTCAAGGTGTCCGAGCGCAAGGTCGTGCACGAGCAGTGGCGCGCCGGCGAGCTCGACGTCGTCGTCGCGACCTCGGCCTTCGGGATGGGCATCGACCGGGCCGATGTCCGCTTCGTGCTGCACGCGACGACCACCGAGTCGCTCGACGCCTACTACCAGGAGATCGGCCGCGCGGGCCGCGACGGCGAGCCGGCGACGGGCGCGCTGCACTACCGCGCCGAGGATCTGGGTCTCCGCCGCTTCTTCGCCAAGCGCTCGGTCGACAAGGCCGCGCTGCGCGTGATCTGGGCGGCCGTCTCGGAGCAGCCGGGGCTCGACTCCGCGGCTCTCGCGAAGGAGCTGGGGAAGCCGGCCCGCACGATCGCCCGGATCGTCAACGATCTCGCGGACGCGGGGCTGGTGGAGACCGGGTCCGGTCTGCGCGCCACGCGCGAGGCCTCGGGCGACGAGGCCGTGCACGCGGTGAAGGAGGCTCTGGCCTCCCGCGAGCGGATCGCGGAGTCGCGCCTGTCGATGATGCGCGCCTACGCGGAGACCAGCCAGTGCCGCCGCCGAGTCCTGCTGGACTACTTCGGCGTGGAGTCGGCCGAGTGGTGCGGCAACTGCGACGGCTGCGAGCGGCACGAGGCGAGCGGCGAGACCGTCGAGGCGCCCGTGGACGCCCCTCTGAGCGTCGACGAGTCGGTGGAGCACCGCGAGTGGGGCGCCGGCACCGTGATGAGCGTGGAGGCCGACCGGGCGACGATCTTCTTCGAGTCCGAGGGCTACAAGGTGCTGTCGTTCCAGGCGCTCGAGTCCGGCGTCTTGCGCGAGCGCGAGCACGCCTCCGCCTGACCCCGGCTCTCCGCGCCGGCCGATCGCCGCTCGCGGGACGCCGCTCCGGTACGGCAGGCACGGCGTGCCGTGCACCGGAGCGGCGTCCCGCGGAGGGGGTCAGACCTTCGAGACGGCCGAGCTCACGTCGGTGGGCTTCTCGTAGTCGCCGTCCGGGATCGCACGGAGGGCCTCGAGGACGTCGCCGTCCGCGCCCTCCTTCTCGGCGGTCTCGACGATCGTGTCCTTCGAGGCGGGGTAGTCGATGCCCGAGAGGTACTTCTGGATCTGGATCGGGTCGGGTGCGTCCATCGTGCTGTCCTTTCGTCGCCTTGCTGAGTGTTACGAGTGCTCTTCGGCGAAGAGCCGGTCGAAGGCGTCGACGCGCCGGTCGGTGACCGTCGTGGGCGTCTCGAGGTGCACGGCGCCGCTGGGCACCAGGCCCGCGCCGCCGAAGCGCTCCATGACGCGCCACTGCGCGGCGACGTCCTCACCGCTGTGCTCCGGGGGCAGCTGCTCCCAGAAGTCGAAGCCGCCGACGGCCAGGAGGGCGTCGCGGCGGTAGAGGACGCACGCGCCCAGCCAGGCGACCCGGTACGCGCGCCAGGCGCCCTCCGGGACGTCGAGACGGGCGGCGACGTGCGTGAGATTGGCCGCGTTGTGCAGCGGCCAGCGCTCGAACTCCGGGGTTCCGCGCCGTACCCGCTCGGGCTCCACGCGCTCCTCCCAGGTCTCGAACGACTCGGTCTCGTGCGGGCGCACGTCCTCGAGGTAGGCCAGGCCCTGCACCGCGGAGCCGACGAAGCCGCAGTCGAGGCGCTCGAGGGCCTCGTGCAGCCGCGAGAGCGTGCCCGGCTCGAGCCACACGTCGTCGTCGAGGAAGAGGACGGCCGGGGCGGTGGCGAGGGAGAGGAGGTAGTGCCTCTGCTCCGCGAGCCCGCGCCGGGGCAGGTGCCGGCGCACCACCGGAGCCCGGCCCTGCGCCTCCAGCACGCGCAGCATCGCGAGGATCGTCGGGTCGCTCTCGGCGACCGCGTCGTCGGACTGGTCGCTGACGATCACGCGGAAGGGCGGGTCGTCCTGGGCGGCGAGTCCGGCGAGCGTGGCGGCGAGCTCGGCACGGCGGCCGACCGTCGGCACCAGCACGTCGATCAGCGGCTGCCGGGGAGCCTCGGGGACCCCCCAGCTCCCGGACCACCGGCGGCTGGTCACGGCGCGGCCGATCGGATGCGCTGGACCATCTCGGTCGTGGAGTGCTCCGAGACGTAGCCGACCGTGGTGACGACGCCCCCGTAGGAGCGGACGACGGCCGCCTCCGCGAGCATGTCGGGGTTGTAGTCCCCGCCCTTCACGTAGACGTCGGGCTGCACGCGCTCGAGCAGCGGGATGGGGGTGTCTCCGCCGAAGAGCGTCACGTAGTCGACGCAGCCCAGCTCAGCGATCACGCCTGCGCGGTCGCCCTCCGGGTTGATCGGCCGTCCCTCGCCCTTCAGCCGCCGGACGGAGTCGTCGTCGTTCACCGCGACCACGAGCACGTCGCCGAGCTCGCGGGCCTGGCGGAGATACGCCGTGTGGCCGCGGTGCAGGACGTCGAAGCAGCCGTTGGTGAAGACCACGCGGCGACCGCGGCGCGCCTGCTCCGCGAGGACCTCGACGAGGGCGTCCTCGCCGAGCACGACGGCGCCGGGAGCGGCGAGGGAGGCGAGCAGGTCGTCGCCCGAGCAGACGGAGGTGCCGGGGCGCTGCACGACCACGTCGGCGGCGGCCTGCGCCAGATCGACGGCGGTGGCCAGGGAGCGGCCGGCGGCGAGGGCGAGGGTGGCGGTCGCGGCGAAGGTGTCGCCGGCGCCGGACGCCTGCTTCTCCTCCGCGGGCTGAGCGAAGGTGCGGCTGACCGTGCCGTCGGCGTCGAGGGCGGTGGAGCCGTCCCGGTCGAGGGTGACCACGACGTGCCGGGCGCCCGAGCGGGCGCGCAGGTCGTCCGCCGCGTCGCGCACGGCGGCGGCCCGCTCCGTCCCGCGGCCGAGGGAGCCGCCGAGCAGCCGCTCCGCCTCCTTGGCGTTCGGGGTGACGAGGTCCGGCCGGGCGAAGGCCCAGTCGGCGAGCTCGTGCGCGTCGATCACGAGGAGGCCGGGGCGCCCGACGGCGAGCAGGCGCTCGACGGCCTCGCGGAGTATCCCCGAGCCGTAGTCGCAGACCAGGACGGCGTCGGCGCCCGCGGCGGCCTCGGCGGCGGCACCGGCGAGCAGGGCCAGCTCGTCGTCGGCCGGGCGGTGCGGGCCGGAGTCGACGCGCAGCATCACGCTGTCGCCCCCGACCACGCGGGTCTTGATCGTCGTCGCAGCGCCGGTGCGGACGACCCGGGAGGTGTCCAGGCCGGCCCGCTCGAGGGCGCGCACGAGCCGGTCGCCCTCGGAGTCGCGTCCGGCCACGCCGACCGTGCGGACGACGGCGCCCAGCGCGCGCAGGTTGGCGGCGGTGTTGGCGGCCCCGCCCGCGACGTCGACGACGTCCTCGAGCCGCAGGACCGGCGCGGGCGCCTCCCGCGTGACGCGCTCCGCCTCGCCGAGCCACCAGGAGTCGAGGATGAGGTCCCCGATCACGGCGACGACCGGCGGGCGCTCGTGGACGTGCGCCAGGAGGGCGCTCGCCCGCTGGAGCGCCGAGCCCTCGAGGCTCATCGCGCGCCTCCCGGCAGAACGGGCAGGCCGAAGTGCACGACCGTGGTGGTGGTCATCTCGTCGAGCAGCTCCGGGCCGTAGCCGAAGCCGGAGCCGGACGCTCCGCGGGGCTGGGCGCTGCCGCCCGGCGCTCCTCCGAAGACGCCGTTGACCTTGACGGTGCCCACCGGCAGCGTCGCCGCGGCCCGATGGGCGTGCTCCATGTCGGCGGTGAGGATCGAGGCGGCCAGACCATAGGGGCTCGCGGCGGCCAGGTCCAGGCCCTCGTCGAAGGAGTCGACGACGCGGATCGGCGCGACGGGCCCGAAGGTCTCCTCCGTCATCACCAGCATCGACTCGGTGCAGTCCGCCAAGACAGTCGCGGGGTAGAAGGTGCCGTCCCCGGGGGTGCCGCCGGTGAGGGCGCGCGCGCCGCTGCCGAGCGCCTCCGAGACGTGCTCGTGGACGGCGTCGCGCATGCGGGCGTCGACGAGGCGAGGGAGCGGGCCCGCGCTCCAGCGATCGGCCTCGGCGACCAGCGCCGCCGTGAACGCCTCGGCGATGTCGCGGTGCACGTAGATCCGCTCGACGGAGGTGCAGATCTGGCCGGCGTTGGCGAAGGCGCCCAGGGCGGCCTGCTCGGCGGCCCAGACCGGGTCGACGTCGCGGTCGACGACGAGCGCGTCGTTGCCGCCGTTCTCGAGGATCACGTGCGCGCCGGTGACGGCGGCGACCCGGGCGAGCGCGCGGCCGGTGGCGGTCGAGCCGACGTGGGCGAGGACGTCGACGCCCTCGGTGCGCGCCAGCTCGTCGCCGACCGCCCCGTCACCCTCGACCAGGGTCAGCACGCCCTCGGGCAGCGCCTCGGCGAGGATGCTCGTGAAGAGGGCGCCCGTGCCCGGAC
>NZ_PSUC01000034.1:0-27929 GCF_002931635.1 Rathayibacter sp. AY2B7
GCCGCCGTAGAGGGGCATCTCGTTCGAGATCAGCCAGCCGGCGACCGCGGGGTGCTCGGCGAAGCGGCGCGTCATCTCCTGGATGAACCAGGCCTGGCGGCCCACCATCCAGACGTCCTGGTACAGGTCGCGCCCGTTGCGCCAGGCCGGGTCCCAGTTCTCGCCGGACATGTGGCCGACGAGGAAGGTGGGGATGGTCCGAAGCCCTGCTGCAAGGTGCAGGTCGAGGAAGGTCGCGAAGGAGTCGCACAGGTCCTCGTCGATGCGGTACGGCTCCGGGTGGAAGTCGGGCCAGAAGAAGAACGAGCGCGTCATCGTCAGCGAGTGGTCGGCGACCGTCTGCAGCTCCTCGGCCACGAGCTCCGGATCGAAGGAGCGCCACATCAGGGGTCCGCCCGCGCGGGACCAGAAGTTGACCCCGATCCAGGTGTCGGCCAGGGCCGTCATCGGTCGGTGCTGGGGGGTGAGGGCCATGGCGATCCAATCCGCGTCATCGTCGAACAGCGAGAAGCTAACCCACAAAACAGCTCACGTGCAACATTTTGGCCGAAATGCGTATGCTGACCTCGTGGCGAGCACCGGAGCGCGCGGGCCCTACGCGAAGTCCGCGGCCCAGCGCGCGAACATCCTCAGCGCCGCGCGACGCGTCTTCGCGCAGCTCGGCTTCAGCGGCGCCTCCATGCGGGGCATCGCGGAGGAGGCCGGGATCACCTTCACGGGGCTGCGGCGCCACTTCGCCACGAAGGACGAGCTCCTGATCGCCGTGCTGGAGCAGCGCGACCGGGAGCACGCGGACCAGCACGCGCACACCCGCGGCGACGAGCTGCTCGACTCCCTCCGCTCCCTCTTCGACCAGGTGCTCGAGGAGCCGTCGATCACCGAGGTGTTCACGACCGTCTCCGGCGAGGCCGTCGCGCGCGACCACCCGGCCCACGCCTTCTTCCTCGAGCGCTACGCGCGGGTGCGCGGGATGTACAGCGAGGAGCTCGAGCAGGCGGCCGGCTCCGGGGACGGGGCGAGCCTCCCGCCCCACCACGCCGCCGCGCTCCTCGTGGCCGTGATGGACGGACTGCAGCTGCAGTGGCTCCTCGACGACTCGGTCGACGCGCACGGCGCCTTCGCCGCGTTCCTCGGGATCCTCCGGGAGGACGCTCCCGGAGAGCGCGACGGCGGGAAGGACGACCGGGCCCGCCCGTAAGCTCCATGGCGGTGGCCGCGGCCGCCGGAGCCGAGGGAGGTCGCAGCGTGGAGGTCGTCCTCGGAGTCGACATCGGCACCTCGAGCAGCAAGGCGGTCCTGGTCGACGCGCACGGCGCCGTCGTCGCGGAGGCGTCCCGCGCCCACTCCGTCGACCGGCCCGGCCGCGGGCTCGTCGAGATGGACTCCGACGTCTGGTGGGACGAGTTCCGCGGGCTGGCCGCCGAGCTCAGGGCCGCCGCGCCGGGGTCCGACGTGGTCGCCGTCGGCGTCAGCGGGATGGGGCCGTGCGTCCTGCTGACCGGCGCCGACGGCCGGCCGCTGCGCCCCGCGATCCTCTACGGCGTGGACACCCGCGCGGTCGGCCTGATCGATGAGGTGCACGCGCTGCTGGGCGGCGAGAGCGCCATGCGGGCGCGGACCGGCTCGGGGCTCTCGGCGCAGGCCGCCGGGCTCAAGCTCGCGTGGGCCGCGCGCTCGGAGCCGGAGCTCTGGGCGCGCGCCGCGCGCTTCACCATGCCCTCCTCGCGGATCGTCGAGCTGCTGACCGGCGAGTACGTCCTCGACCACCACTCCGCCAGCCAGTGCACGCCGCTCTACGACGTGACGGCGGAGGCCTGGATCCCGGAGTGGGCCGAGCTGCTCGCGCCCGGGCTCGCGCTGCCGAGGCTCGGCTGGCCCGGCGACACCGCGGGCCGCGTGACCCCGCGGGCCGCCGCGGAGACCGGGCTGCCCGAGGGCGTCCCGGTCGTCTTCGGGAGCATCGACGCGTGGTCGGAGTCGCTGAGCGCGGGGAAGCGGCGCCCCGGCCGGGTGTTCCTGCAGTACGGGACGACGATGTTCCTGGTCGCGCCGATGGCCGAGCCCGCTCCGCTCGACGGCCTGTGGACGACCGTCGGCGCCGGGCCCGGCGAGCCGACCGCCGCCGGGGGCACGGCCACCTCCGGCGCCGTCACCGACTGGGTGCGCCGGCTCACCGGCGCCGACCGGGCCGAGCTCCTCGACGAGGCCGAGCGCTCCGGGACCGGGGCGAACGGGCTGCTCGCGCTCCCCTACTTCGCGGGCGAGCGCTCCCCGATCGCCGATCCCGAGGCGCGCGGCGTGATCATCGGGCTCTCGCTCTCGCACACCCGCGGCGACCTCTACCGCGCCGTCCTCGAGTCGACGGCCTACGCCGTGCGGCACCACCTCGATGTGCTGACCGCGCACGGCGTCCCGGTCGAGAGCCTCGTGGGGGCGGGCGGAGGAGCGTCCACGCCGCTCTGGCCGCAGATCGTCAGCGACGTCTGCGGCCTCGAGCAGGTGATCCCGACGGTGTCGATCGGAGCCTCCTACGGCTCGGCCGTACTCGCCGCGGGGCTCGTGACCGAGGTCGACATCGACGCGTGGAACCCGCCGTCGGCGAGGCTCCGTCCGGATCCGGCGACCGCCGCGTTCCACGACGAGGCCTACTCCGACTACCGCCGGCTCTACCGCGAGACCCGGGACACCGTGCACCGCCTCGGACGGCGCGGCCGGGACTGATCCCGCCCGCGGGCCCTCCCCGCCCTCAGGCGTCCACCCCGACCGGCGCGCTGCCGTCGTACCCGCAGATCGCCGCGACCTTGCCCGCCGACGCGCTCGACGGATCGAACTCGTAGCCCAGCCACTCGCGGACCATCCGCCGGGCGACCTCGAGTCCGATCACCCGCTGCCCCATGCACAGCACCTGCGCGTCGTTGGAGAGCACCGAGCGCTCCACCGAGAAGGAGTCGTGCGCGGTGACCGCGCGGATCCCCGGCACCTTGTTGGCCGCGATCGCGACTCCGAGCCCCGTGCCGCAGATCAGCAGCGCGCGGTCGGCGGCGCCGTCGGCGACCATCCGGGCGGCCGTGACCGCGATGTCGGGGTAGTCGGTGTGGGTCGCGGCGTCCACGCCGACGTCGGTCACCAGCGACACGCGGTCGTCGGCCAGGAGATCCGCTTTCAGCGCCTCCTTGTAGTCGAAGCCCGCGTCGTCCGATCCGACGACGATCCGGTAGGTGCGGCTCATGCCGGTACTCCTCTGCTCGCGGACGCGCGCGCGCCGAGGACGTCCCCGACCGTGGTCAGGATCATCCCCATCGACGTCGCTCCGGCGTCCGGTGTGCCCAGGCTCTTCTCGGCCAGGGGTCGTGCGCGTCCGACCTTCGGCCGCAGGTCCGCCGTCGCCGCGGCGCGGGCGACGGCGGTCCCGGCCGCCTCCCGCCACGCCTCGACGAGCGGGGAGCCCGAGTGAACGCGCTCCCGCAGGGTGCGGGCGAACGGGAGGAGGGCGTCGAGCATGGTCTTGTCCCCCTCGCTCGCGCGCCCCAGGTCGACGATCGACTCCGCGAAGGCGTCGACGCCGTCGACGACGGCGGCGGGCGGGTACTCCTCACGGGAGTCCGTCAGCGAGGCGGCGAGCGCCTCGAGCGCCGCCCCCCACAGCACGCCGGACGTGCCGCCGGCCTGCTCCGCCCAGGCCTGGCCGGCGCGCGAGAGGAGCCAGGCTCCGCCCGCACCCCCGTCGATCCGGTCGAGGCGCCGGGTCGCGGCTCCGATGCCCTTGAGCATCCCGCGGCCGTGGTCGCCGTCTCCCGCGACCGCGTCGATCCGGCCGAGCGTCTCCTCCTCGCGCCGCAGCAGCTCGTGGACGGCGGCGAGCGCCTCGCGCACCGTTGCGGCCAGGGCGACGGCGGCGGCGGTCGCCGGCGGGGCGGACTCCTCCGCTCCGGCCTCGGCGTCGGCGCCGCTCGCGGGGACGAGGAGGGCGGCGACGGGAGCCGCGACGCGGCGGTACGCCGGCGTGTACGCGTCGGCGCGCCAGAAGCGCTCCAGCTCGTCGTCGAGCCACTGCAGGGTCAGCGAGACGCCGCCCATGTCGAGGCTCGTGACGAGCTCGCCGACCTCGGGCTCGACGGTCTGCACGCCGGCCTCCTCGAGGCGCCGCGCGATGTGGCGCCAGAGCAGGAACAGCTCCTCGTACTTCGTGGTGCCGAGCCCGTTCAGGATCGGAGCGACGCGGGTCGCGCCTCCCTCCGGCCGGTCGGCGAGCAGCCGGTCGACGAAGAGGTCGGCCAGATCGGCGGCGCGCAGCAGCTCGACGTCGCGGATGCCCGGCTCGCCGTGGATGCCGAGTCCCAGGCCGAGGTGCCCCTCCGGCACGCTGAACAGCGGCTCGGCGGCACCGGGCATCGTGCAGCCCGAGAACGCGACGCCGAGTGTGCGGGTGGCGGCGTTGCAGGCGTTCCCCACCCGCTCGACCTCGTCGAGGGTCAGACCCTCCGCGGCCGCGGCTCCCATCGCCTTGAACACCGAGAAGTCGCCCGCGATGCCGCGGCGCCTCTCGATCTCCTCGGCTGACGCGATGTCGTCGGTGACCACGACGATCCGGGTGTCGACGCCCTCTTTGCGCAGGCGCTCGGCCGCGATGCCGAAGTTCATGATGTCGCCGGCGTAGTTGCCGAAGCTGAACACCACGCCCCGGCCCTGGTCGGCCGCCTTCGCGACGGAGTACGCCTGCGCCGCGGAGGGCGAGGTGAAGATGTTGCCCACCACGGCGCCCGTCGCCAGGCCCGGGCCGACGGTGCCGCAGAAGGCGGGGTAGTGGCCGGAACCGCCGCCGATCACGACCGCCACCTGGGGCGCGGCGCCCTCGGTGCGGTGCGTGACGACGCCTCCCGGCACTCCTCGGAGTCGGTCGGCGTAGAGGGCGAGGAAGCCGGCGAGCTGGTCCTCGGCGAACTCGTCGGGATCGTCGTAGATCGTCGTCATGCGGGTCAGCTCCGCGCGTCCGCCGCGACGACCGCCTCGGTCAGCGACGGCACGATGGAGACCTTGACCGACCCTCCCGCGCTGTCGGCGACGAGGTCGAGCGCCTCCTGGAACTGCTCCAGCGGGAACTGGTGCGTGCAGATCTCGTCCATCGGCAGGACGCCGCTCTCGAGCAGCTTGATCGCGGCGGGCCAGCAGTTCGGGCCGAGGTGGGCGCCGAGGACGTTGAGCTCCTTGTCGTCGCTGATGATCGACCAGTCGACGGAGGCGTTGGAGCCGAAGACCGAGTACTCGACGTAGGTGCCGAGCTTGCGCAGGAGGTTGAGGCCCTGCGAGACGGCCGACGGGTGCCCGGTCGCCTCGATGTAGACGTCGGCGCCGTAGCCGCCGGTGAGCTCCTTGACGACGGCGACCGCGTCCTGCTTCGTGATGTTGATCACGATGTCGGCGCCCGCCTTGGTGGCGAGGGCCAGCTTGTCGTCGCTCATGTCCAGGGCGATGACGAGCTTCGGGTTCTTCTGGCGGGTGCCCGCGATCGCGCCGAGGCCGATCGGGCCGGCGCCTGCGATGACGACGACGTCGTCGAACGTGATGCCGCCGCGCTCGACCGCGTGCATCGCGCAGGACAGGGGCTCGCAGAACGCGGCGACCTGCGGGGCGAGGTCGCGGCTGACCGGGTGGGTGAGCGCGCGGGTCGGGACCCGCACGTACTCGGCCATCGCGCCGTCGAAGCCCTTGAAGCCGAACATGTCGTGCGGTCCGCACATCCAGTAGGCGCCCATCAGGCAGTAGCGGCACTCCCAGCAGGGGACGATCTGCTCGCAGGCGATGCGGTCGCCGAGCGCGACGCCGCGCTTGGCGAGTGCCGCGTCGTCGCCGGCGACGACCGTGCCGACGAACTCGTGTCCGGCG
The DNA here is from genome assembly GCF_002931635.1 of Rathayibacter sp. AY2B7. Taxonomy (NCBI): domain Bacteria; kingdom Bacillati; phylum Actinomycetota; class Actinomycetes; order Micrococcales; family Microbacteriaceae; genus Rathayibacter; species Rathayibacter sp. AY2B7. The sequence goes on from NZ_PSUC01000034.1 coordinate 5,884, forward strand.
ATCCGGTCGCGCTCGGCCCAGGCGGGGCGGTTCTCGTCGCCCCAGAACTTGGCGGCGCCGTGGTAGCACTTCAGGTCGCTCGCGCAGACGCCGACGGCGTCGACGCGCAGCAGGAGCTCGCCCTCGGCGGGGACCGGCACGGGCACGGTCTCGAGGCGGTAGTCCTCCGGGCCGTGGACGACGACGGCGCGCATGGTGTCGGGCACGTCGGAGCCGGTGTCTCCCAGCGTCTGCGGGGAAGGGGTCGTGGTGGTCATGGGGGAGCCTCCGTCGGTTTGCGGGGCCGCTTCGTCGCGGCCTTCCAGAACCTACGCGATCCGGAACAGTTGTCAAGAACAGAATTTCTGTTCCTGGATCCGGCCTGCGGATCGAGGAGCAATCCGGTCTCGGACCTTGCGGAAATTGTGTGGTGAACATAATTTCTTCTTCGGAGGCCGACGCGCTCGGTCTCCCGCAGCGACGGAGCCGCCCCCCGGACGTCGTCGCTGCAGCACTCCCCGACCAGTGAATGGACCTCCGCGATGATGCGTGCACTCCCTCCCGCCCCGAGCCGGCTCCCGATCGGCGGGCGCTCGCCGATCACGGCGGTGCGGCGATGAGCGCCGTCCCGGCCCGGGGCGCGCGCCGCCTCCCGCGCCGCACGCTGATCCTCGGCGGCGTCGTCGTCGTGGCGATCGCCGCGATGGCGTTCAGCACCAAGGTCGTCGGTGCCGACTCGGACCTCGGCGCCGGCCCGGCCGCCTTCTCCGCCGAGGCGTGGGCCGCCGAGAACTTCCCGGTCGTCCAGGAGGGCATCGCCGAGCGCGCGGTCGACGCCCCCACCCTCGCCGCGGCGATCGCGGCCGACAGCACCGCCGCCGCCGCGCAGTACGGAGTCCCGGGCGGCACCGGCCCCGAGTTCTCGACCACCTTCACCGGCACGGTCGGCGCAGGACAGAACGGCATCTACCCCGTCACCGTCGAGGGCGTCCCCGCCGACGTGCTCATCCGCGTGCAGACCGGCCCGGCGATCAACGGCACCGACCTCCGCGACGCGACCGGCACCATCGAGTTCGGCCAGTTCACCAACCAGATCGCCTACCAGGACGCGGCGAGCGCCCTCAACGAGCAGCTGAAGACCACGGTCCTCGGCCCGGTGGACACGACCGCGCTCGAGGGCAGGACGATCCAGGTGACCGGAGCCTTCCAGCTGATCAACCCCGCCGGGTGGCTCGTCACGCCGTCCGAGCTGGTGGTCCAGTGAGCGCGCCGGCCCCCGTCGCCGGCATCGGCGAGGTCGTGCTCGAGGCCGTCGACGTGGTCAAGACCTACGGAGCCACCCGCGCGCTCAAGGGCGTCGGCTTCTCCGTCCACCGCGGCCAGGTCACGACCCTCTTCGGCGAGAACGGCGCCGGGAAGTCGACGCTGATGAAGATCCTGTCCGGAGTCGAGCAGCCCACCTCGGGCGGGATCGTCCTGAACGGCGTCCCGGTCGCCTTCGAGGACACGGTCGACGCCCGCGAGCACGGCGTCTCGATCATCCACCAGGAGCTGAGCCTCGCCCCCAACCTCTCGGTGCGCGACAACATCTTCCTCGGCCGCGAGATCACCGGCCCCTCCGGCGTCGACTACGCCGAGGAGGCCCGCCGTGCCCGCGCCGTCCTCGACGAGCTGGGCGAGGACATCGACCCGCTGACGCTCGTCTCGGACCTCCGCCTGGGCCAGCAGCAGCTGATCGAGATCGCCCGAGCCCTCTCGGTCGACGCGCGGATCCTGATCATGGACGAGCCGACCAGCGCTCTCAGCGCCGCCGAGGTGGAGGTGCTCTTCACCGTCATCCACGACCTCACCGCCCGGGGCGTCTCGATCGTCTACATCTCGCACCACCTCGAGGAGGCGCTCGAGATCACCGACCACGCCGTCGTCCTCCGCGACGGCTCGGTCACCGCGACCGCGCCGGCCGCCGACATCGACCTCGCCTGGGTCGTGCGGGCGATGGTCGGCGAGGGCTTCGACCTCGGCTCCCCGCCCACCGGCTACGCGTTCGGCGACGTCGCCCTCTCGGTGCGCGGCGTGAGCGTCGCCGACCCGTCCGTCCCCGGCCGCGACGTGGTCGACCGGATCGACCTCGACGTCCGCAAGGGCGAGATCGTCTGCCTCTACGGACTGATGGGGGCGGGGCGCACCGAGCTGCTCGAGGCCGTCGCCGGCCGCACCGCCGTGACGGCCGGCACCGTCTCCAAGGACGGCCGGGACCTCGCCGGGATGTCGATCGCGCAGCGCATCGACGCGGGCCTGGGCCTCGTGCCCGAGGACCGCCAGCGCGACGGCCTGGTGCAGACCATGACCGTCGGGCGGAACCTCTCGCTGGCGAGCATCGGCTCCTTCGTGAGGGGCCTCTTCCTCTCCCCCCGCCGCGAGGCGGACCTCGTCGCCGACTCCATCCGGACGGTGCACGTGAAGACCGCGGGCGGCGAGGCGATGATCGGCTCCCTCTCCGGAGGCAACCAGCAGAAGGTCGTCATCGGCAAGATGCTCGCCACCCGCCCCGACGTCATCCTCCTCGACGAGCCCAGCCGCGGCATCGACATCGGCGCCAAGGCCGAGGTCTTCAAGCTCCTCGCCGAGCGCGCCCGCGAGGGCCTCGCCGTCGTCTACACCACCTCCGAGGTGGGCGAGTGCCTGAGCATCGCCCACCGGATCGTCGTGATGAGCCGCGGCCGGATCTCGGCCGAGTTCGGCTCGGACGTCTCCAAAGAAGACATCATGGCCGCCTCCGGTGAGGCCGTGATCTCGTGACCACTACCGAACGGAAGCCCTCAATGACCTCCACCGCGACCGGGCAGCGACGCCCCGCGCTCTTCAAGGACGGGTTCGACCTCGGCCGACTGCTGCTGCAGGGGCGCGCGTTCTTCGCCCTGATCGCGATCATCGTCGTGTTCTCGATCCTCTCGCCGAACTACTTCACGGTCGGCAACCTCCTCACGATGTCCTCGCACGTCGCGGTCTACGCGATCCTCGCCATCGGGATGCTCCTCGTCATCCTCAACGGCGGCATCGACCTCTCGGTCGGCTCCACCCTGGGCTTCTCGGGCGTGATCGCCGGATTCCTGATGCAGGGGGTGCAGATCGGCGGAGTGACGCTCTACCCCGCTCTCTGGGTGGTCGTCGTGCTCTCCTGCGGAGCCGGAGCGCTGATCGGCCTGGTCAACGGCGTCCTCGTGGCGCGGTTCAAGGTCGCGCCGTTCGTCGCCACCCTCGGCATGCTCTACGTCGTCCGCGGCGTGGGCCTGCTGATGACCGACGGGCTCACCTACAACGATCTGGCGGGGCAGCCCGAGCTCGGCAACACCGGATTCGACTGGCTGGGCTTCAACCGCCTGCTCGGCCTGCCGATCGGCGTCGTGATCATGATCGTCGTCGCGGTCGTCGTCAGCCTGCTCCTGAACCGCACGGTGTTCGGCCGCTGGCTCTACGCCTCGGGCGGCAACGAGCGCGCCTCCGAGCTCTCGGGCGTCCCGGTGAAGCGGGTGAAGGTCCGCGTCTACGTGCTGTCGGGCCTGTTCGCCTCGATCGCCGGGCTCATCCTCTCCTCCGAGCTCACCAGCGCCAGCCCCACCGCCGGCAGCTCGTACGAGCTCACCGCGATCGCCGCCGTCGTGATCGGCGGCGCCGCGCTCACCGGAGGAGTCGGCACGGTCCGCGGCACGCTGCTCGGCGCGTTCGTCATCGGCTTCCTCTCCGACGGCCTCGTGATCATCGGCGTCTCGTCGTACTGGCAGACCGTCTTCACCGGCGCGGTGATCGTCTTCGCCGTCCTGCTGAACGCGGTGCAGTACCGCGGGAGGCCCCGGCGCGGCGGGGCCGGCTCCGGCCCGCGGCCCGCCTCCGACTCGGGCGCACCCCTGCCCGTCCCCCAGACATCGGGCACCCCGGCCGCCTAGGCCGATCCGCCCGAGAAGACCTCGATCGGCCACCGCCGATCGGACCACAGTGAAAGGAACAACAATGAACCGCAAGCTGGCAACGGTGCTCGCCGCGGGCGCGGGGCTCACCCTCGTCCTCTCCGGATGCTCCTCCGACTCGGGCGCCTCCTCCTCCGGGTCCTCCGCGGGCACGGGCTCCTCGGAGGGCGGGCTGATCTCGATCATCGTCAACGACCCCGCCAACCCCTACTGGCAGACCGAGGGCGATGTGGCGAAGTCCGAGGCGGAGTCGCTGGGCTACACCGCGAACGTGGGCGCCTCCAAGGGCGACACGAACACCGAGAGCACGCTCATCGACACGGCCATCACGAACAAGTCGGTCGCGATCATCCTCGACCCGGCGAACGCCGACGGATCGGTCGGAGCGGTGAAGAAGGCGGACGCCGCCGGCATCCCGGTGATCCTCGTGAACGCCGAGATCAACGAGACCGGGCTCGCGAAGGCGCAACTCGTCTCGAACAACGCGCAGGGAGCCGCGCTCGGCGCCCAGCAGTGGGTGGCCGACGTGGGCGACACCGGGAACTACGCCGAGCTGTTCGGATCCCCCTCCGACAACAACGCGCAGACCCGCTCCAACGGCTACGCCACGGTCATCTCGCAGTACCCCGGCCTCGTCGAGGTCGCGAACCAGGTCGGCAACTGGGACCGCACGCAGGGCCACGACAAGATGCAGTCGATCCTGCAGGCGAACCCCGACGTGACCGGCGTCATCTCCGGCAACGACGAGATGGCGCTCGGCGCGATCGCCGCGCTCAAGGAGGCGGGCAAGCTCGACCAGGTCAAGGTCGGCGGCTTCGACGGCTCCCCCGACGCGATCGACGCGGTCAAGGCCGGCGAGCTGCAGTACACCGTGCTCCAGCCCGTCGCGACCTTCGCCGCGGAGGCCGTCAAGCAGGCCGACTCCTTCCTCCGCACCGGCGAGACCGGCGCCTCGGAGGAGAAGCAGGCCTTCGACTGCATCCTGATCACCAAGGACAACGCCGACAAGGTCACCGAGCCCTTCACCCTCTCGGAGTGATCCCGACCGAATGACGTCCGCGACCGCCGGCCCGGCCCCCCTCCGGGCCGGCGGTCGCGGCCGACGGCCCCTCTGCGGAGCGGCCGGGAACAGGAGAGAATGTCGCACGTGACTCCGCCCTCCCCGTCGTCCCGGAACGAGAGGTTCCCGCTCGACGTCGTCTTCCAGGCGGCGCGGATGTACTACGTGGAGGACGCCACCCAGGTCGAGATCGCCTCCCGCCTCGACGTCTCCCGCCCCACGGTGAGCCGCCTCATCGCGGAGGCCCGCCGGCTCGGCCTCGTGCGCATCACCGTCGTCGACCCGTTCGAGGACGCGACCGCCGGCACGGCCGACGCCCTGCGCGACGCCCTGGGGCTCCGCTCCGTCCACCTGGCCGCGGTCACGCACGCCTCCACGCTCGGCCGCGACCTCGCGGTCCCCGTGGCCGCCGCCCTCGCCGAGATGGAGCTGCGCAGCGGCGACGCCCTGCTGATGTCCCTCGGCCGGACCGTGCACGACATCGCCCGGTCGGGCCTGCTCCCCCGGCTCCCCGGGGTCACCATGGTCCCGGCCGTGGGCGGGCAGGCGGAGCCGCAGCCCTGGTTCCAGACCAACGAGATCACCCGGATGGCCGCCGAAGCCAGCGGAGCGCGGTCCAGCTTCCTCTTCGCCCAGTCGTTCCCGAGTCCCGCGATGCGCTCCGGCCTCGAGGAGGACCCCGCCTTCCTCGAGGTGCGGAAGCTGTGGAGCACCGCGAAGGGCGCTCTGCTCGGGATCGGCGCACCGACGGCGACGCGCGACAACCTGTCGTCGGGCCTGCCCTCGGACGAGGGCCTCTTCGACGACGCGGCGGGCGACGTCTGCCTCAACTTCTTCCATGCCGACGGGAGCGCCCTCGAGTTCCCGGGCAGCGACCGGATGGTCCGCGTCTCGCGCGAGGACCTGGCCGCCGTGCCGCACGCCGTGGGCGTGGCGGTCGGGGCCGAGAAGACCGCGAGCATCATCGGCGCCGTCCGCGGCTCGCTGATCAACACGCTCGTGACGGACGCCGCGACGGCCGCGGCCATCCTCGCCGCCCTCTGAGCGCCGGCCGCCGCTCCCCCACTGTCCAGAAGTCGTCGCACTCGACACCCGAGTGCGACAACTTCTGGACAGTCGAGGAGCGGCCGTCCCGCAGCGGCCCGCATCAGGGCTGCGTGAACGCGACCTTCTGCACGCTGGCGCGCCCGTCGAGCGTCGTCGTCGTGATGCGCATGCTGTACGACCCGGCCGGGGCGGCGGCGCCGTTCGTCAGGCGTCCGTCCCAGGCGAGGGTCTGCCGACCCGCGGGGTGGCGGATCGACGAGGTCAGCTGCTTCGCGACTGCGCCGGACGCCGTGAGCACCGCGACACTGGTCGTCGCACCGTCGCCGGTCATCCAGTCGAGCGTCGTCGTGCCGCCGGGGCGGGTCACCGCGGGCGCCGAGACCACGAACGCCGGCGTTCGGCCGAGCGTCGCGGTCGCGTGGCCGTCGGCGACGGTCAGCGCCGTGCTGCCCGCGGTGGTCCGGATCGACGCCGTCGCTCCCGAGACCTGCACCGAGGCCGTCGACGGGCCCGCGGTGTAGAGCGCCTGCACCGTCTCGGTCGGCGTCTGCAGCACCGTCCCGTGCAGGTTCACTCCGTAGTCGGCCGTCACGTCGTCGATCGAGACCGTGCCGGCGGAGACGCCCGACATCGCCTTGTAGACGAAGACGTCCACGAGCTTCACCGGGTAGTCCCACACCCCGTCGCCGTCACCGCCGGAGTGCGTGTAGTTGGCGTTCAGCCCGTCCGAGAACAGCGTCATCTTCTGCCACGGCGAGCCGCCGACGTTGCCGACGAGGCCCTGGAAGGTCTCCCCGGTCGCATCCTGCAGCTTCAGGTAGACGGGGCTGGTGCTCGCGTCGCCGCTGACCCGGACCGAGACCGCCGTCGGCGAGCCGGGGAGGGTGCGCGAGGTGTGGAGCTGCGCGCCCTTCGAGGCGCCGGAGAAGTCGTACGTCAGCTTCAGCGCGCCCGAGCCGGAGTAGCCGGTCGACGTCGCGGCCAACGAGGCGGTCCCGCCGCCGATCGGCGCCACGGCCCATCCGCTCGTGGAGGAGAGGTCGTCGACCGTCACCGGCGAGGCGGAGGCGGTCGCGCTCGCCCGGCCGACCGCGGTGCCGGTCGCGAGGACCGCGCCGACCTCCTTCAGCGCCGCGTACGCGGGCTTCTGCCGGCCGGAGCGCTCGGTCACCGAGAAGGTGTCCAGCGGTGCCTGCGGGTCGGGGCCTCCGACGAGGTTGTACCAGGCGATCGCCTTGATCCCGCGGGCCGCAGCGTCGAGGTAGGAGCGCGAGAGGTACGACGCCTGATCGGCCTCGCTGGTGGCGCCGACGCAGGTGGTGCAGGTCGCCCAGCTGACCTCGGTGATCCACAGGCTCCGGCCCGGCGCGCTGCGGGTGAGGAAGTTCTGCGCCGCGTCGAGGTAGGTCGGGATCGCTCCGGTCTCCGGCGCCCCGTCGACCGTGTAGGTGTGGATCGCGAGTCCGTCGAAGGAGTCACCGGCCCCGGCCGCCAGCACCCCGGCCATGAACGGATCGCTGAACTGGTCGAGCCCGCCGACCAGCACGGTCGCGGTCGGGTCCACGGCCTTGATCGCCGTGTACGCGGCCTTCAGCATCTCGCCGTACTGGCCGGCCGTGGCGCCTCCGCGCCAGTAGTAGTCGGTGTTCGGCTCGTTCCACACCTCCCAGACGTGCACGCGGTCCTTGTACCGGGCCACGGTCGCCGCCGCGTACGACGCGAAGTCGGCGTTGCTGCGCGGCGGGTAGTACTGCGCGTCCTCCGCCGCGGTGCCGGCCGGGGCCGACGAGGCCCAGGGCGCCGAGTAGGCGAGCTTGCCGATCATGTCGACGTTGCGCGCCTGGCTGATCGCGACGGCCTGGTCGAACTTCGCCCAGTCGTAGAAGCCCTTGCGCGGCTCGACGCGCTTCCACTCGAACTCCTCGCGGGCCCAGCGCACCTGCGCGTCCTCGAGGAGGGCGGCCTGCCGGTCGGCCTCGACGGGCGAGTCCTGCTCGGTGAGGAAGCTGTTGATGCCGCTGATCGACGTGGGCGACGCCTCGGTGACCCGGGCGCTCACTCCGGTGAGGTAGGGGCGGGTCGCCGTGGCGGCTCCCGAGAGCGCGCCGTCGGCGGTCGTGTCCCAGGTGAGGCGGCCGGCGATGCTGCCCGCCATCGCGGCTCCGCTGTCGTCGGTGCCGTCGTAGGTCGCGGTGATCTCGCCCGCGGCGGCGGCGGTCCCGCCGTAGGTGCGGGTGCGGCCGGCGCTGTCGCGCAGCACCAGGGCGTAGTCGCCGGGCCCGCCCGCCGTGAAGCGGACGGTCGTGGTCGCGGCGTTCTCGCGCGAGAAGCGCGCGGCGCTCGCGGTCGGCAGCGTCCAGTCCTTGTCGAGGACGCGCAGGTTGTCGAGCACGACGGTGCCGGTGGCGGGGGCCGAGGCGCCGTTCCGCACCACGTTGATCCGCACCAGCGAGACCGGGTAGTCGAGCACGCCGTCGTCGTTGCCGAGGTGGGTGTTCGCGGCGGGCGACCGGAGGTCGATCGTCGCGGTCGTCCACCGGCTGAGGCTCATCGCGTCGACGCGGTAGAAGAACATCTCGCCGGTCGCGTCCCGCAGCTTGAGGAACACGGTGTTCCAGCTGCTGTCGCCGAGCAGGTCGACCTTGAGCGCGGTCGCGGGCTGCGTGAGCAGCGGCACCGGAGTCGTCGCGGTCTCGATCTCGGCGTCCGCGCGGGAGAGGTCGTAGGCGATCCTCAGCGCGCCCGAGCCCTCCGTGCGGGTGGCCGAGGTCGAGGGGGTCGCGGTGCCGGCGGCCTGCACCCAGTCGGTCCCGGCGGAGTCGAAGGACTGCGCGAGGCTCGCGTCCGCGTCGATCTCGGCGAGGGTCAGCAGGAGCGGCATCCCGCTGCGGGTGGCGTTCGAGGCGAGGACGCCGTCGTCCGTCCCGTCCTGCGAGAAGACGCCGCTGACGTCGCCGCGCATGCGGGTCCCGGAGTCGTCCGAGCCGTCCCAGGTCAGGGTGACCGGGCCGGCCGCGGCCGCACGCCCGGTGATCGTCTTCAGGCGCCCCTCCTTGTCGCGCAGCTCGAGGCGGTGGTCGCCCGGGCCGGCCGCGGTGAAGGAGAACGAGGTGGTCGCCGAGGCGCCGGGGGTGAAGAACGCGGTCGCGGCCATCGGCAGCGACCAGCCGGTGGCGAGGGTGCGCAGGTTGTCGAGCACGACGGTCCCGGTCGCGGGCTGGCTGCCGTTGCGCACGATGATCACGCCGGAGAGCTTCACCGGGAAGTCGAGCACCTGGTCGCCGTCGCCGCCCTCGATCAGCGCGGCCGGAGCAGTGAGGTCGACGTCGATCGTCGCCCACGCCGTCGAGCGCATCGCGTCGAGCCGGTAGGTGAAGGTCTCGCCCGAGGCGTCGCGGAGGCGCGTGTAGACGGTGTTGTAGGTGCCGTCGCCCTTGAGGTCGATCCGGAGCGACGAGGCCGGCTTCGCGATCACGGTCGCGGGGGTGCTCTGCACCGTCTCGACCAGGCCCGACGAGACGTCGTAGTCGATCCGCTGGGCGTAGGAGCCCTGGGTCTTCTGCGCGCTGGTGCGCGAGACCGCCGCCGAGCCCATCGCGACGCTCCAGCCCGACGCCGCGCCCTCGAAGCCCTCGACCACGCTGGTCGTCGACGGCTGCGCCGCGGCGACGGTCAGCAGGGTCGGAGTCGCCGAGCGGGTCCGCGACGCGGAGAACTGCCCGTCCGGGGTCGAGTCCTGCAGGAAGGTGCTGCGGATCGGGCCGTCCATCTCCTGGCCGTCGTCGGCCTTCCCGTCCCACTGCACGGCGGTCTCGCCGGGCTCCGCGAGGGTGCCGGTGAGGGAGCGGCTGCGGCCGGTGCCGTCGCGGAGGACGATCATCCAGTCGCCGGCCGTGGCGGCCGAGAACGCGAGGCTGGCGACTCCGCCCTCCGACGGCACGAGGAACTCGGTGTCGGCGACGGGCATCGTCCACCGGCTGCTCACCGCGCGCAGGTTGTCGAGCACGAGCGAGCCGGTGGCGGACTGCTCTCCGTTGCGCACGACGTAGAAGCCGGTCAGCGTCAGCGGCATGTCGAGCACGGAGTCGGCGTTGCCGCCCTCGGCGAGCACCGGGTCCTGGGTGAGGTCGATGGGCACCGTGGTCCACGTGGTCTGCCGCATCGCGTCCATCCGGTAGGTGAACGCCTCGCCGCTCGCGTCGGTGACGCGGAGGTAGACCGTGTTGTAGCTGCCGTCGCCCTTGAGGTCGACCTTCAGCCCCGTGACCGGGCCGGTGGCGACGTCGAGCGGAGCGGTCCGCGTGATGCCGGCCATGCCGTCGGTGAGGTCGTAGTCGACGGCGAGCGCGTCGGTGCCCTCGGTGCCGGCCGCGCCGCCCCCGGCCGCGGAGGCGCGGCTCAGGGTGGCGGATCCGGTGGCGACTCCCCAGCCGGCGTCTCCGCCGTCGAAGGCCTCGACCACCGAGGTCGCGTCGGGGTCGTCGGCCGCGGCCAGGGTCAGCAGGAACGGGACGCCGGTCGTCGTCGCGGCGCCGAGGGAGCCGTCGGCCGAGTCGTCCTGGCGGAGCACCACGCGCACGTCGCCGGTCATCGCGGCTCCGGAGTCGTCGCGTCCGTCCCAGTCGACGGCGACGGGTCCCGCCGCGGCGGCCGTGCCGGCGAGGGTGCGCGAGAGCCCGGCGGCGTCCGCGAGCCGCAGCTCCCAGTCGCCCGCGGATCCGGCGTCGAAGGAGAGCGCGGCGCTCGCCCCGGCGGCGACGTAGGTCGACGCGGCGACGGGGAGGGTCCAGCCGGTGGTGTCCGCGCGCAGGTCGTCGAGGGCGAAGGTGCCGGTCGGCGGCTGCTCGCCGTTGCGGACCACGAGGACGCCGGCCACGGTGAGCGGCGCGTCCATGACTCCGTTGCCGTCGCCGCCGTCGCGGGCCACCGGCTCCGCGGTCAGGTCGACGGTGAGCGTCTGCCACTGGGTCGAGCGCATCGCGTCGACGCGGTGCACGAAGGTCTCGCCGCTCGTGTCGCGGACCCGCAGGTAGACGGTGTTGTAGGAGCCGTCGCCGCGGAGGTCGACCGTCAGGGCCGAGGCGGGCGCGGGGATGACGGGCGCCTGCAGCGGGTCGAAGCCGAGCTCGGCGAGCCCCCCGGTGACGTCGTACGAGACCTCGAGCGACGAGTCGCCCTCCGTGCTGTCGTCGGAGACGGCCGTGGAGGCCGTGCCCGTCACCGTCGTGAGCGCGGCCGAGCCGCTCTCGAAGCCCGTCACGGGAGTGGTCCCGGGAGTCGCGGCCGACGCGGCGCTCGGCACCGTGAGCAGGCCCGCGACGAGGGCGGCGGTGACGAGGAGGACTGTTCGGGCACGGGACATGGGGGCACTCCGCTGGGCGTCGGATCGAGGATCGAACGCTCGCCTGGGGGTGGTGGCGAGCCGGCCGCATCGACGACCTGCGCGTCACGCTAGGACCGGCGGAGGTGCTCGGAAGGGTGCGGAGGAAAGCTCGATTCGCCCGCACTCGAAGAGGGGTGGCGGGCCGGGGCGGATCCCCTCGGGCGATATCACGAGGGCCGATCCGCGCGCCAGCCCTCGCAGAGAGGGCAGACGGGGCGCTGAGAGGAACGCTATCCCGTGCGGCGCCGGAGCGCACGCCTCACTTCGTTCGAGTGCTCTCAGGTCCAGTCGAGAGCGGAGCGCTCGGCCCAGTAGCGGGCCGGATCCACGGCGAGCGCCGGGAGCTCCGCGAGCTCCAGGGGCTGCGCGCGCAGGTTGGCCCGCAGCTGCTCCGGAGTCGCCGCGCCGCTCAGCACGACGTCGGCCCAGGGCTGCGCGAGGGCGGCCCCCAGGGCGACGGCGTCCGGCGCGGCGCCGGCGTGCTCGATCGGGTGCGCCACGAGCCTCCCGTTGGCGAGGGCCTCCTTGACCACCACCAGCCAGCCGTCGTCGTGCGCGGCGGCGAGCTCCCGGCCCGCGGACTGCTCGAGCGGGTTCCAGGTGCTCTGGACCGCGCTGAACGGCGACTCCGGGATCGCGCGGGCGAGCTCGATCACGCGCGCCTGCTCGGGTCCGCTCGTCGAGAGGCCGACCCGCACTCCGGAGCCGGCGAGGCCGCGGAGGCGGTCCAGCAGCGGGCGGTCGGTGAGGGCCGGGCTCTCGGGAGTGATCGAGTGGACGAGGTAGGAGTCGGGCGCCGAGCCGAGCGCGTCGAGCGTGAGCGGCCACTGGCGGTCGAGCATCGCGACCGAGTGCTCCTTGCGCTCGTGGACCGGCGCGTCCATCGCCCACCCGCCGACGTACTCGTAGCCCCACTTCGACTCGATCGTGAGCGCCGCCCGCCGCTCCGGATGCAGGGCGAGCCAGCCGCCGAGGAACTCCTCCGCCCGCCCGTAGGAGCGCGCGGCGTCGAGGAAGCGGACGCCGGCGTCCCACGCCGCGTCGAGCAGCAGGTGCGTGCGCTCCCGCAACGCGTCGACGCTCCGCTCGGCCGCAGGGCCGAGGTCGTCGTCGCGCCCTGCCGTGATGTACGCCGGCCGGCCCACGGCCGCCAGCCCGATCCCGAAGCGCTGCATCCCGCCCACGGTACGCCCGTCCCGGAGCTGCGGCAGCCGCTAGCGTCGAGCGGTGACCTCCGCCCTCGACCGCAGCATCCTCCGGCTCGCCGTCCCGGCGCTGGGCTCGCTGGTCGCCGAGCCGCTGTTCCTGCTCACCGACTCCGCCCTGGTGGGCCACCTCGGCGCCGTCCCGCTCGCCGGGCTCGCGCTGGGCGGCACGGTTCTGCAGACGATCGTCGGCCTGATGGTCTTCCTCGCGTACAGCACCACTCCGCGGGTCGGCCGGGCCCTCGGCGAGGGCGACGAGCGGAGGGCCGTGGCGGCCGGGATCGACGGCGGCTGGCTGGCCCTGGTCCTCGGCGCCGGCATCGCCGTGGTGGGCGCGCTGACCGCTCCGGCCGTCGTGGCGCTCTTCGGCGCGGAGCCGGCGGTGGCCGAGGCGGGCGTGCGGTACCTGGCGGTGAGCATGGCCGGGATCCCCGCCATGCTCGGCGTCTTCGCGCTCACCGGGCTCCTCCGCGGCTTCCAGGACACCCGCACGCCGCTGGTGATCGCCGCCGGCGGATTCGCTCTCAACGCCGCTCTCAACGCTGTGCTGATCTACCCGGCCGGCCTGGGGATAACCGGCTCCGCACTGGGGACGGTGATCGCGCAGTGGGCCATGCTCGCGGCCTACGCGGGAGTCGCGCTGCGGCTCGCCCGGCGGGTCGGCGCGCCGCTGCGGCCGCACCTCGCGGGCCTGGCCTCCTCCGCGGGATCCGGCGGCTGGATGCTCCTGCGCACCGCGAGCCTCCGCGCGGCGATCCTGCTCGCGGTCGCGACCGCCACCTCGCTCGGGGCGGAGGAGCTGGGCGCCTTCCAGGTGGCGATGACGCTGTTCTCGACGGTCGCCTTCGCCCTCGACGCGGTGGCGATCGCCGCGCAGGCTCTGCTGGGCCGCCTCCTCGGCGCGGGCGACGCCGAGCAGGCCCGAGCCGTCACGAAACGCTGTGTGACCTGGGGAATCGGTGCAGGAGTAGTGCTCGGAGCGCTGGTCACCGGTCTGAGCGGTGTCCTGCCGTACGTCTTCTCGAGCGACCCGGAGGTGCTGCGGCTGCTGCCCGCGGCGATCGCCGTCGTGGGCCTCACCGCTCCGCTCGGCGGCTACGTCTTCGTGCTCGACGGCGTGCTGATCGGCGCCGGCGACGGCCGCTACCTGGCGCTCAGCGGCCTCGCGAACCTCGCCGTCTTCGTCCCGCTCGCCCTGCTCGCCCCCGCCGCGCCCGCCGAATGGCGCCTCCTCGCGCTCTGGCTCGCCTTCGCCGTCGGCTTCCTCGGCGCCCGCGCGGTCACCCTCGGGCTCCGGGTCCGCAGCGACGTCTGGCTCCGCTGACCGCACTCCTCCCCTGTGGAGAAGCCTGTGGACAACTCCGGTCAGCGTGGCGGTGCGCTGGTGTTCCCGCGGTGGAAGACGGCGTGGAAGCAGACCGCCTCCGCCTCCTCGTCGGCCAGGAGCGCGACCGCGGCCCGTCCCGCCGCACGGCCCTTCTCGACCGCGGGCTGGGCCATCGTCGTGAGGTCGTACTCGGCCGCGAGACCGGGCACCTGCACGCCGTCGAAGCCGACCACCGAGAGGTCCTCGGGCACGCGGAGCCCGCGCTCCTCGGCCGCGAGGATCACGCCCGCGGCGAGCAGGTCGCTCTGCGCGACGACCGCGGTCGGCCGCTCCGCTCCCTCGAGCAGAGTGCGACCCGCGGCGACGCCCTCGTCGACCGAGCTCGCTGCGGCGGCGACGACCGACGCCTCCGGGAAGACGTCCTGCACTCCGAGGAGCCGGTCGACCGGAGTGATGCTGGGGCTCGAGCGCCAGCCCGGCGGGATCGCGCCGCGGCGGCGGTCCTTCGCGAACGGGAGCGAGACCACCGCGACCCGCTCGTGGCCGAGCTCGCGCAGGTGCTCCGCGAGGGTGCGGCTGGCCTCGCGGTTGTCGAGCGAGATCACGGCGCCGCCCAGCTCCGAGAGGCCCTCGACCACGACGACCGGCACCCCCCGGCGACGCAGCACGGCGACGGAGTCGTCGACCGACGGGCTGCAGCCGACCAGGATCATCGCGTCGACCGGGGCGGTCGCCAGCAGGCCCGCGCCGTCGCCCGTCTCGGTGAGCAGCAGGATCCCGGCGTCGACTCCGCCGAGGACGTCGGCGATCCCGTCGAGCATGGCGATCTTGATCGGGTCGCGGAACGCATGCAGCATCCGCTCGTCGACGACGACCCCGACGATCCCGGAGCGGCCGCGCCGGAGCGAGCGCGCCCGCGGGTCGGGACCGGCGTAGTCGAGCTCGGACGCCGCGCGCAGCACCCGCTCCTTCGTCGCCTGCGAGACGGGGCCGGAGCCGCTGAAGACCAGCGAGGCGGTGGAGGGGGACACGCCGGCCCGGCTCGCGACGCGGGCGAGCGTCGGCCGGGGGCTCTTGCGGGGTTCCACGTTCCTCCTCGTGGGGGCGGCGCACTCGTCGTCGGTTGACCGTCCCCGGGGTTCCGGATAGCTTAGACCGGCTCGCTTCGAATCGATTCGACCGTGCCTCTCGACCCGGCGCCCGGGTCCCACCCGCACCAGGAGAACCGCCATGACCTCGACGTCCGCGCTCACGCGCCCTCAGCTGGTCGCCTGGCGCAACGCCGTCTTCACGATCTTCGTCCTCAGCGGCATCTCGATCGCCACCTGGGTCTCGCGCACGCCCGCCATCCGCGACGAGCTCCAGCTCTCGACCGCCGGGGTCGGCCTGCTGATCCTCTCGATGTCGATCGGCGCGATCATCGGACTCGCGCTGTCGACGCCGGTCATGGGCGCGATCGGCGCCCGGCGCGGGATGGTGCTGGGCCTGACCGTCTCGGCGGCGGGCCTCGCGGTGCTGGGCGTCTCGGCCGACGTCATCGGCGTCCTCCCCGCGGCCTTCGCCGGCATGGCGATGCTCGGCTTCGGCAACGGAGCGGTCGACGTGATGATGAACGTCGAGGGAGCCGCCAACGAGAAGGCCTTCGGCAAGACGCTCTTGCCCCTGTTCCACGCCTTCTTCAGCCTCGGCACGGTGGCCGGCGCGCTGATCGGCGCGGGCGCCTCCGCCCTGGCCGTCCCCGTCGCCGCCCACCTCGGCGCGATCGCCGTGGTGATCGCCGTGACCGCGGTCGTCGCGATCCGCTTCGTCCCGGTCCGCGAGGAGCTCGACACCTCCGGCGCGGCGACCACGGTGAAGCCGCCGGTCCGCGAGCGCGTCGCCGCCTCCCTGGGCGTCTGGCGGGACGGGCGCCTCGTCCTCATCGGCCTGATCATGCTGGGCATGGCCTTCGCCGAGGGCTCCGCGAACGACTGGCTGACCCTGGCGATGGTCGACGGCCACGGCACCGACAAGACGACCGCCGCCGTCGTGTTCGGCGTGTTCGTCGCCGCCATGACGGTCGGACGCGTGATCGGCGGACCCGTGCTCGACCGCTTCGGCCGGGTCCCGGTGCTGCGCGCCTCCGCCGGGCTCGCGATCGTCGGCATCCTGCTGTTCATCCTCGCCCCGGTCGACGCGCTCGTCGTCGTCGGCGCGGTCGCCTGGGGTCTGGGCTGCTCGCTCGGCTTCCCGGTGGGCATGTCGGCCGCGGCGGAGGGGCCGCACTCGGCCGCCCGTGTCAGCGCGGTGGCGATGCTCGGCTACGTCGCGTTCCTGGTCGGACCGCCGGCGATCGGCTTCCTCGGCGAGCACTACGGCCTGCTGAACGCCCTCTTCCTGGTTCTGGCCCTGGTGGTCGTGGCCGGGCTCGCCTCCCCCGCCGCCCGCAGCCGGCGGAGCTGACCGCCGCGCCCCACCCGCCGCCGCAAGCCCCCGTGCGGCCCGGGCGCCCCGACGCGTCTCCCCCTAGGCTTCCCAGGACGGCGGCGGAGGGGGAGCGGATGCGGTACCGAGCGCGCGACGGCGCCCTGCTCCACGTCGACGAGCACGGAGCCGGTCAGGGGCGGCCCCTGGTGGTCGTCCCCGGTGAGCCGGAGCGCCACCCCTCCTATCTCGGCTCGTTCGCCTCGATCGCCTGCACGCGCCGCGTCCTCGTGATGCACCCGCGCGGAGTGGGCGGCTCCGCGGAGCTGCCTCCCGCTCCCCCGGCCACGACGGCCGCCGACGTGGAGGACCTGCGCCGTCACCTCGGCGTCGACGAGCTCGATCTCGCCGCGCACGACTCCGGATGCCGCGCCGTCCTGCTCGCTGCCGTGGACGCGCCCGAGCGCGTCGCCCACCTGCTCCTGATCGCCCCCGGCACCGCCTGGCTCGGGATCGACGACCGGGCTGCCGGTCCCCGCGCGGAGCACACGACTCCTGCCGGCTCCGACGACACCGCGGCGATCCGCGACGCTCTGCAGCGCCTCGACTGCCCCGCGGTCGTCCTCGGCGGCGAGGACGATCCGGTGACGGGCGTCGCCGCTCTGGAGGCGCTCACCGCGCTCCTGCCGCAGGCGAGCCTGGCCGTCATCGAGTCGAGCGGCCACCACCCGTGGGCGGAGGCGCCGGCCGAGTTCGCCGTCGCGCTGCGCGCCTCGCTCTCGGTGCCGCCGCCCGCTCCTCCGCTCGGCCGCCGGCCTCCCGTCGCCGCGCGCTGAGCCGGGAGCCCGCCGGAGCCGCGCCGTCTATCCTCGACGGGTGCGTCTCGTCATCGCGCGCTGCTCCGTCGACTACACCGGCCGTCTCAGCGCCCACCTCCCGCTCGCCACCCGCCTCCTGCTCGTCAAAGCCGACGGGAGCGTCCTCATCCACTCCGACGGCGGCTCCTACAAGCCGCTGAACTGGATGAGCCCGCCCTGCACGCTGATCACGGGCGAGCCCGACGAGGAGGCGCGCGCCGCGGGAGTGACGCAGCAGTGGACCGTCGCGCACCGCAAGACCGGCGACGCTCTCGTCGTCTCGATCCACGAGGTGCTGCACGATTCGGCGCACGAGCTCGGCGTCGATCCGGGACTCGTGAAGGACGGAGTGGAGTCGCATCTCCAGCGCCTTCTCGCCGAGCAGATCGGCCTCCTCGGAGAGGGGCACACTCTCGTCCGGCGCGAGTACATGACCGCGATCGGCCCGGTCGACATCCTCGCCCGCGATTCCTCGGGAGCCGCCGTCGCCGTCGAGATCAAGCGCCGCGGCGAGATCGACGGAGTGGAGCAGCTCACCCGCTATCTCGAGCTGATGAATCGCGATCCGCACCTCTTCCCGGTGACGGGAGTCTTCGCCGCTCAGGAGATCAAGCCGCAGGCGCGGACTCTCGCCGAGGACCGCGGAATCCGCTGCGTGGTGCTCGACTACGAGGCCATGCGCGGCACCGACGACTCCCACACCCGCCTGTTCTGACAGGCACGGCGAAGGCACGGCGAAGGCCCCCGCGATCGGATCACGGGGGCCTTCCGCTCACCGGGCGCGAGGCCCGGGAATGCGGCGTCTCACCGGGCCGAGAGCCCGGCGGCCGCTACTTGTGGGCGGCCTGGTAGGCGGCCTGGACCTCGGAGGGGATGCGTCCGCGGTCGGAGACCGGGTGGCCGTTGGCGTTCGCCCACTCGCGGATGGCCTTGAGCTGCTTGGGGTCGCTCTTGGTGGCGGTCGCGACGCTCGTGGCGGCCGCGGGGCGCGAGCCGACGCGGCGGGCGCTCGAGACGAACTTCTCGAGCGCCGAGTGGAGCTCGGCGATGTTGTCGGGGCCGAGATCGATCTCGTAGTTGGCACCCTCGATGCTGAAGCGGACGGTACCGCCGTCACCGGAATCGATAAGGGTTCCGTCGATATCGTCGACAAGCGTGATCTTCTGGGCCACTTTTCCTCCTGGAGTTCGCGGGACCGGACTGTCTCGACCCGGACCGGGAGAGACATTACCCCCTTTCACAATCGAGTGCGCCATGAATGGCGCCATTCGTGCCTTTCTCGCGCCATGTCGAGGGGAATGTTCAGGATAAGCGGAGGCAATCACGGCGGAATCGAGCTGTTCGCCACCAGCCGTCGAATAGAGGACACGGTGTCCGCAGACGGCCGTAACGATTCCGGACACCGATCGCGCGCATTCCCGGGAACCGGTCCCGGCGATTCCGATCACGCCCCGGTCTTCGTTAGCGTGGAGTCATGGCACGACGAGGCGGACCCCCAGCACGCCCGGCGCGACCCGGTCCGTACCGCAATGCGGAGGCCCGGGAAGCGCTGGAGGCGCTCGTCGCCGCTCCCACCGCCGAGGCCGTCGACCGGCTGCTCGAGGCCTGCCTCGACGGCTCACTCGTGGTCGACGTCACAGGCTCCCAGCCCGGAGGCGTGCCGCACGTCCGCACCGTCGCGACGACCACAGGGGAGCAGGTCCTGCCGCTGTTCACCTCCACGGACGAGGTGCGCGTCGCGGTCCCCCGGCAGCAGCATCCGCGGGTGCAGATGCTGGTCCTCCCCGGACGCGAGGCCTTCGCGCTGATCCGCACCGCCGACTTCGTCGCCGTGCAGCTCGACCCCGGCTCGATCGCCCAGGTCGTCACCCGTTCGTTCGTCGAAAGGGCTCTCGACGCCGAACGGCCGTAGAGTGTGGCCCCCGGCGGGGCAGCGCCGGCGTCACCCCGTCCTCCGAGGTCAGGAGCCCGCCATGTCCGACACGACCCTCGCCGCCACCGGCCTCGACGCGCGAGCCGGCACCTGGTCCTGCATCCTGTTCGACCTCGACGGCACGATCACCGACTCGGCCCCCGGCATCACCGGCACCCTCGTCGAGACCTTCGTCGAGCTGGGCCGACCCGTGCCCGCTCCGGCCGAGCTGCTGGCCTACGTCGGCCCTCCGCTGCTCGAGGCGTTCCGCGAGCTCGGCGGGATGACCGTGGAGGAGGCGCAGGCCGCGCTCGTGGTCTACCGCCGCCGCTACAACGCGGGCGGGCTGTTCGACTCCTCGGTCTACCCGGGGCTGCCCGAGGTGCTCGCGCGCATCGCCGAGGCCGGCGTGCCGCTCTCGCTCGCGACCTCCAAGCCGGAGTCGGCGGCCACGCGCATCCTTGAGCACTACGGACTGGCGCAGTACTTCACGGTGATCTGCGGCGCCTCCGAGGACGAGGTCCGCAGCGCCAAGGCCGACGTCGTGGAGGAGGCGATGCGCCGGCTCCGCGAGCTCGGCGTCGACCTCTCGGCGCCGGTGATGGTGGGCGACCGCGAGCACGACGTGCAAGGCGCCGCCGCCCACGGTGTGCCGACGATCATGGTCGAGTGGGGCTACGGATCGCCGCTCGAGGCGGTCGGGACGATCGCGCTGGTGTCCGGTGCCGAGGAGCTCGCGGACCTCCTGCTCCCGTGACCTGCGTACGATGAGGGCATGACTGGTCTGGGCGTCGTCCTCTCGTTCGTGCTGTTCCTCGGCGGGATCCTCGTTCTCGGCAACTCGTTCCTGCTGCCCGACATCGCCGGATTCCTCTTCGTCGGCGGCATCCTGATGATCTCGGGATCGCTGGCCGTCGCGTTCCACGTCCTGCCGAAGTCGCAGTAGCCGGGTCGCTCCGGGCGGCCGCCTCCGCGGCTCGCCGCTCCGCTCAGCCCAGCGTGCTCGCGTCGAGGTTGACGACAGCGTTGATGTAGACCGCCTCGCCGGCTCCGGCGATCGTCGGGTTCATCCGGAGCAGCTGCTGCACCGGGATCCCGAAGCGCTGCGCGATGTCGAAGAACGTGTCGTCCTGCACCACGGTGTAGCTCACGATGTCGCCCGCGCCGTCGCGGGTCGGCTCGCCGTTCGCCCCGGGAACCGCGCCGTTGTCGACGGCGAACGCCGTCTCGGGGATGTCCGGCGTCGCGTTCGGAGTGAAGGTGACCGTCGCCTCGGGGACCGGCGCGAAGACCGTGGCCGTCGCTTGCGGGAGCGCCGCCGTGACGGTCGGGTCCGGCACCGGAGTCGGCGTCGCCGTGGCGAACACGGTGACCGTGACCGTGGGAGCCGGAGCGGGCGCCGAGCACCCCGCGAGCGCGAGCACTCCGGCCAGTGCCGTCGCTCCGATGACCGTCCTGCGCATGTCCCCCGCCCTCCGCGCCCCGCGGCGCCCGCTCCACCCTAGGAGACGGGGCGGCCGGGGGCACGTGCGCTGTCGCAGGAGGCCGGTGCTGCGGATCCACCGTCGTGCAGGGAGCTCCGCGGTCGTCCGGGCCGGGTCGGCCTCACCGGGACCGGGTCAGGACGGGGGCTCGGTGAGCAGGCGCAGCCCGCCGCCGCTGTTCGCCGCGTCCATCAGGAGCTCGACCCAGGTCGGGTTGATCGTCGGCTGGCGGCTCCCCGCGAAGTGGAACTGCAGAGCGATGTTCGGGTTCATCCAGAAGGAGTGGCGGCCGCGCGCGCCCTCGGGCATCGAGTCGAGGGTGAGGCTGAAGCGCTCGTCGCGGCGGAACTTCGCGTAGATCACGATCTGGAGGTGGGCCAGGGTCCGGTCCTCGATCTCGATGACGGCGGGAGGAGTGCCGTAGAGGAATTGACCCATGCCGCCAGACTATAGGCCCCTCGGCTTATTACTAGTCCGTCTAGCTATTTCGCTGCGGAGGGTTCCGCGTCGTCCGCTTCGTCCGTATCGTGCCCGTCTCCGTGCTCCGCGTCGATCTGGTCGACGGCCGCGCTCATCCGGCGGAGGAAGTTGACGACGACCTCGGCCTCGGGGGCGTCCAGGTCCTCGGCGATCTCGAGCATCCGGCGGTGCATCTCCTGGAGCGTGGCGCGCACCTCGTCGTCGCTGTCGACGGTCGCCTCCACGACGATCCCGCGCCGGTCGGTCGGGTTGGGCTTGCGCACGAGGTGGCCGCTGCGGACCAGGCGGTCGATGAGGACCGTGGTCGACGCGGACGAGATGGAGAGGTGCGAGGCCAGATCCTTGCCGGTCACCAGCTCGCCCTTGCGCTGCTGGCGGAGCAGGTACTGGATGGCGATCAGGTCCGTCTCGCCCATCGCCATCCGCTCGCGTGTGCGGCGGCGCATCGAGACTTCGGAGACGCGGTACGTGCGCATGGCGCTCAGCACCTCGACCGCACGGCGGGTGGACGACTCGTCCGGGTACCAGTACCCGGCGCCGCTCCGCAGGCTCGTGTCGCTCATCCGCACATCCTAGACCGGCTGATCACCAGGCCGTCTAGCGAGTCGCCCGCGCCTACGCTGGACCGGTGACCGCCACCCTCGTCGCCAAGGGCCTCTCCGGAGGCTATGCGCACCGCACCCTGTTCGACGGACTCGACCTGACGGTCGCCCCCGGGGACGTGGTGGGCGTCGTGGGGGCGAACGGAGCCGGCAAGTCGACGCTCCTGCGCATCCTCGCCGGCGAGACGGCTCCGCTCGAGGGCTCCGTCGTGCTCTCGCCGGGCGACGCCTTCGTCGGCTGGCTGCCGCAGGAGCACGAGCGCCGCGAGGGCGAGACCGTGGCCGGCTACATCGCGCGCCGCACCGGCTGCGCCGAGGCCTCCGCCGAGCTCGACGCCGCCG
>NZ_PSUC01000035.1:0-27346 GCF_002931635.1 Rathayibacter sp. AY2B7
GTGGAACATGGGGAGCACCGCGTAGACCACGCAGTCGCCGCGGCGGACCGTCGGCACCCAGGCGCGCGACTGGGCGGCGTTCGCCGTCATCCAGTACACGAGCGGGACGACCGGCACGCCCAAGGGCGCCGAGCCCCTGGATCCGCAGCTACGCGCCCGGCGTGCCGACGGAGCTCGAGCTCCCGACCGGCTCGCTCGTCGACATCGTCACCGAGTCGGCCGAGCGCTATCCCCACCAGGTCGCGCTCGAGTTCTTCGGCCGTTCGACCAGCTACTCCCAGCTCGCCGACGAGGTGGAGCGGGCCGCCGAGGGCCTCCGCCGCCTGGGCGTCCGCGCGGGCGATCCGGTCGCCCTCGTCCTCCCGAACTGCCCGCAGCACGTCGTCGCCTTCTACGCCGTCCTCCGGCTCGGCGCCGTGGTGGTCGAGCACAACCCGCTCTACACCCCGCGCGAGCTGCGCCACCAGTTCGAGGACCACGGCGCTCGTGTCGCGATCGCCTGGAACCGCGTCGTGCCGACGGTGCAGGACCTCCCGGCCGACCTCGGCGTCGAGACCGTCGTCGCCGTCGACCTCACCCGCGCGATGCCCGCCTCCATGCGCGCAGCCCTCCGCCTGCCGCTGAAGAAGGCCCGGGAGTCGCGCGCCGCGCTGACCGGGCCGGTCCGCGGCGCGATCGAGTGGGAGTCGCTGCTGAGGCGACGGATCGACCCGGCGCACCCGCGCCCGGTCGCGGAGGACCTCGCCGTCATCCAGTACACGAGCGGGACGACCGGCACGCCCAAGGGCGCCGAGCTGACCCACGCGAACCTGACGGCGAACGCCGCCCAGTCGCGCGCCTGGGTGCCGACGGTCCGCCGCGGCGACTGCGTGGTCTACGCGGTGCTCCCCATGTTCCACGCCTACGGGCTGACGCTCTGCCTCACCTTCGCGATGAGCATGGGCGCGCGCCTGGTGCTGTTCCCGAAGTTCGACCCGGAGCTGGTGCTGAAGGTCGTCAAGAAGCACCCCGCCACCTTCCTCCCGGCCGTTCCGCCGATCGCGGAGCGCCTGGCGCGCAGCGCGCAGCAGCGGGGCGTCTCCCTCCGCGGCATCGAGATCGCCATCTCGGGTGCGATGCCGCTCGACCCGGCGCTGGTCGACTCGTTCGAGGCACTGACCGGAGGCACGCTCGTCGAGGGCTACGGCCTCTCGGAGACCTCTCCGGTCCTGATGGCCAACCCGGTCGGTCCGACGCGACGCGCCGGGACGGTCGGGCTCCCGCTGCCCGGCACCGACGTGCGGATCGTCGACCCCGAGGATCCCGACACGGAGGTGGCGACCGGCGAGCAGGGCGAGCTGGTCGTGCGCGGTCCGCAGGTGTTCCGGGGCTACCACCGCAAGCCCGACGAGACGGCGGCGACCTTCACCGGTGACGGCTGGTTCCGCACCGGCGACATCGCGATGATCGACGAGGACGGCTTCGTGCGCATCGTCGACCGGATCAAGGAGCTCGTGATCACGGGCGGCTTCAACGTCTCGCCGTCCGAGGTGGAGGAGGTGCTGCTCCGCCTGCCCGAGATCAAGGAGGTGGCGGTGGTCGGCCTGCCCGATCCGCGCAGCGGCGAGTCCGTGGCGGCGGCGGTCGTCCTGGAGCCGGGCGCGCAACTCGACGTCGCAGCCGCCCGCAAGGCCGTCCGGGAGGCGCTGACCCCCTACAAGGTGCCCAAGCGGATCACCGTCGTCGACGAGCTGCCGCGGAGCATGATCGGCAAGGTCCTCCGCCGCCAGGTGAAGGCCATGCTGACCGACGAGGACTAGCCCGGAACGAGCGAGGGCCCCGACCACTGTCCGTGATCGGGGGCCCTCTGCTACGAGGCTAGAAGCCGAAGTCGCCGCCTCCGAAGTCGCCGCCCCCGCCGAAGTCGCCTCCGCCACCGAAGTCGCCGCCGCCGGAGTCGCCCCAGCCGCCGCCGTCTCCGGCGTCCGCACCGGAGGCGTCCGCACCTCCCGCATCCGCTCCGCCGTCGGCCGAGGCGTCTCCCCCGCCGTCACCGCCGGCGTAGTCGCCTCCCGCGTCGGGGAGGAACGCGCCCGCGATGGCCGAGCCGATCGCGAACCCGGCGATCGTGCCGAGCATCGAGGAGGCGAGGACGCCGCCGAAGCCCATGCCTCCGCCGCCGGAGAAGCGCCGCTCCATGAATCCGGGCTGGCGCAGCTCGCTCCGCGTGGCGGACTGGGCGAGCGTGCGGGGGTCGTCGTCCTTCGGCGCGTCGCCGACAGGGGCCCCCTCGCTGAGCTCTCGGAAGACCTGCTGGCGTTGCTCCGGGGTCAGCTGCTCGAAGGCCTCGCGGTGCACCTGCTCGATCGCCTCGGGCGGCGCGGTGCGGAGGAGGTAGCGGTAGCGCTCGATGGCACGCTCATCGTCGGTGCGCGGAGACGTCGCCGGAGGGGAGCCGTACTCGGGCCTGCGGTCCGCGGCCTGCGGCGGCGCGTACGTCGAGCGGCGTGCGCTCTCGGGCTGCTCGTCGCGGCCCAGCAGTCGGTCCAGGAATCCCATGATCTCCTCCTCGGCGCCCGACGGACGCACACCGCCACCGTAGGCCTCTCACCGCTCCGGGTGCTGAGCGTTCTCTCAGAGGCTGCTCGGAGCGGAGGCCTCGGTCACTTCTGCTTCGGGATGACCACCCACATCACGAGGTAGGCGATGATCTGCGGCCCCGGGAGGAGGCACGAGAGCACGAACAGGAGACGCACCACGAAGGGGCTCCAGCCGAATCGGCGGGCGAGACCGGCACAGACGCCGGCGATGATCCTGCCCCGACGGGGGCGCACGAGAGTAGCCATGACTCCACTCTGGCGCAGGGCGCCTGAGCGGGGCATCCGGGAAACCCCCTAGGTCTGCGCGGGAGTCCCGTCGAGCTCCTCGGGCCGGAACGCTCCGACCGAGCGGGCGAAGGCGGCGGCGCGCTCGGCGTCGGCCTCCGGCCAGACCACGTGGAAGCGCTCGAAGACCACGTCGCCGATGCCGCCCGGTGAGACGCGGGCGAAGTAGCGGCGGTGGCCGTCGAGCCAGGAGGCGCGCGTGCGGTCCCCCTCGCCCTCGGCCCAGGCGAACGCGTCGTCGACGGAGTCGAGCGGACCGGTCCGCACGTCGTCCGTCACGAGGACGACACGCGCCGCTCCCGCGCCGTCGCAGACGATCCAGTGGTCGCCCGCGACGGGCGCCCCCTCCTCCGCGAGGGACGCCGTGGCCGTCTTCACTCCGCGCCGCACGAGACCCAGCAGCTCGTCGGCCATCGCCGTGCTGTCGCCGAACGCCTCGACCGGCGGGAGCGCCTCGTCGACTCCCGGATGCGCGGTGCGGTACTCCGCCCAGAGGAGCGCCGCCGAGGCGGCGTCGGTGTCGGCGAGGGCCGTGCGCCCCGGCGCGACGGGCACGAGCGCCACGATGTTCGCCCCAGCCAGAGAGGCGGGATCGTCGGGGTGGTTGTCGGGCGTGGTGACCGTGTCGAAGGGCCAGTGCTGCTGGAGCCAGCGGCGCGCGTAGGCGTCGAGCTCCTCCTCGAGCCGCGAGCCCCGGACGGCGGGGACGACCCACCAGGAGGCCTCGGCGGAGTCGCCGCCGCCGGGCCGGACGCTCAGAGCGCCCAGCGCCTCGGTGCGGTCCGGGCCGACGAGCAGGAACGCGTGCGCTCTGCCCGCACGCGACTCCTCCTCGAGGCGCAGGAGACCGCGCACGTCGTCGCCGAGGGACGCCGACGGCAGGGCGGCCGGATCGTCCCCGCGGAGGAGAGCCGCGAGCCACGGTCTCTGCTCGCCGATCACCGCGTGCAGGAGGTCCGCGTCGCTGGAGACGAGAGGACGCAGGAGGGCGCCCGCCGGCAGCTCGAGCCGCGTGGGAAGGGGCGCGTCGCCGGTTCCACCGCTCATGACCGCACCTCCCCGCGCACCGGCTCAGCCGGCCGCGCGCTCCAGGACGAGCTCGCGGACGCGGGCGGCGTCGGCCTGCCCCTTCATGGCCTTCATCACGGCACCGATCACGGCACCGGCGGCCTGCACCTTGCCGTCGCGGATCTTCGCGAGCACGTCGGGCTGCGAGGCCAGTGCCGCGTCGATCGCCTCGATGAGCGCTCCGTCGTCCGAGACGACCGCGAGTCCACGGGTGTCGACGACCTCCTGCGGGGTGCCCTCTCCGGCGATGACGCCCTGGAGGACCTCCCGGGCGAGGCGGTCGGTCAGCGTGCCGCTCTCGATCAGACCGGCGAGCTCGGCGACCTGGGCCGGGGTGACCAGGGAGGCCGGGTCCTCGCCCGCCGCGTTCGCGAGGCGCGCGATCTCCCCGGTCCACCACTTGCGGGCCGCCTGCGGAGCGGCTCCCGCGGAGACGGTCTCGGTGATCTCGACCAGCAGGCCGCTGTTGGCGACGTCCTGGAACTCGAGGTCGGTGAAGCCCCACTCCTGCTTGAGGCGGCGACGGCGGTCGGCAGGCTTCTCGGGGAGCGCGGCGCGCAGCTCCTCGATCAACTCCGGGCTCGGCACGACCGGGAGCAGGTCGGGCTCCGGGAAGTAGCGGTAGTCGTCGGCGTCGCTCTTGGGCCGGCCCGCGGAGGTGCGGCCGGTGTCCTCGTGCCAGTGGCGCGTCTCCTGCGTGATCGTGCCGCCCGCGGCGAGGATCGCCGCCTGGCGCTGGATCTCGTAGCGGACGGCGCGCTCGACCGAGCGGAGCGAGTTGACGTTCTTGGTCTCGGTGCGGGTGCCGAGCTTCTCCTGGCCGATCGGGCGGAGCGAGACGTTCGCGTCGCAGCGCAGGTTGCCGCGCTCCATCTTGGCGTCCGAGATGCCGAGCGCCAGCACG
The DNA here is from genome assembly GCF_002931635.1 of Rathayibacter sp. AY2B7. Classification (NCBI taxonomy): domain Bacteria; kingdom Bacillati; phylum Actinomycetota; class Actinomycetes; order Micrococcales; family Microbacteriaceae; genus Rathayibacter; species Rathayibacter sp. AY2B7. The sequence continues at coordinate 4,837 of NZ_PSUC01000035.1, forward strand.
ATGTCGCGGATCGTCGCGACGTAGGCCTTCGCGTACTCAGGCGCGCTCTTCCCCGCGCCGTAGATGGGCTTCGTGACGATCTCGACGAGCGGGACCCCCGCGCGGTTGTAGTCCACGAGCGAGTACTCGGCGCCCTGGATGCGGCCGGTGGCGCCGCCGACGTGCGTGAGCTTGCCGGCGTCCTCCTCCATGTGCGCGCGCTCGATCGGGATCTGCACGAGCGAGCCGTCGGCCAACTCGATCTCGACCGAGCCCTCGAAGGCGATCGGCTCGTCGAACTGCGAGATCTGGTAGTTCTTCGCCAGATCCGGATAGAAGTAGTTCTTGCGCGCGAAGCGGCTGGACGGGGCGATCGAGCAGCCCAGGGCGAGGCCGAGGCTGATCGAGTAGCGGACGGCCTGCTCGTTCACGACCGGCAGCGAGCCCGGGAGGCCGAGGTCGACCGGGGTCACGTTCGTGTTGGGCTCGGACCCGAACTCGTTCGGCGCGTCCGAGAACATCTTGGTCTTCGTGTTGAGCTCGACGTGCACCTCGAAGCCGAGCACCGGCTCGAAGGTCTCGAAGACCTCGTCGTAGTCCATCAGCTCGGGAGCGGACGTGTGCGCGGAGGCCATCAGACGGCACCTTCCTCGGTCGCGGAGAGCACGGAGTGGGTCAGGTCGGGGGCCTGCGCGAGGAGCGGGCGGCCCCACTTCTCCTCGAGCAGCGCCTCGAGCGCGGCGCCCACGGTGTAGAGGCGCACGTCCTCCCGGGCGGGAGCGAGGAACTGGATGCCGACGGGCAGCCCGTCCTCGTCGGCGAGGCCGGCGGGGACGGAGATGCCGGGGATGCCTGCCAGGTTCGCCGGGATGGTCGCGACGTCGCCGCGGTACATCGCCAGCGGGTCGTCGAGCTTCTCGCCGAGGCGGTAGGCGGTCGTCGGCGCTGTCGGCGAGGCGATCACGTCGACGTCCGCGAAGGCCGCGTCGAAGTCCCGCTGCACCAGGGTCCGGACCTTCTGCGCGCTGCCGTAGTAGGCGTCGTAGTAGCCGGCTGAGAGGGCGTAGGTGCCGAGGATGATCCGGCGCTTGACCTCGGGGCCGAAGCCCTGCTCGCGGGTCGCGGACATGACCTGCTCGACCGTGCCGCCGCCCTCCGGCGTGACGCGGAGGCCGAACCGGACCGAGTCGAACTTGGCGAGGTTGCTGGAGGCCTCCGCGGGGAGGATCAGGTAGTAGGCGGCGACCGCGTGCTCGACGCTCGGGAGGCTCACCTCGACGACCTCGGCTCCGGCGCCCTGCAGGATCTCGAGCGCCTCGTGGAAGCGCGCCAGCACGCCGGGCTGGAAGCCCTCACCGCCGTCGAGCTCCTTGACCACGCCGATCCGGAGGCCCGTCACGTCGGCGCGGCGCACCGCGTCGGCGAAGGAGGGCCAGGAGTCGCGCAGCGAGGTCGAGTCGCGCGGGTCGTGGCCCGCGATGACGTCGTGCAGCAGGGCGGAGTCGAGGACCGTCCGGGAGACCGGGCCGATCTGGTCGAGGCTCGAGGCGAGCGCGATCGCTCCGTAGCGGGATACGCCGCCGTAGGTCGGCTTCACGCCGACGGTGCCGGTCACGTGCGCGGGCTGGCGGATCGATCCCCCGGTGTCCGAGCCGAGGGCCAGGGGCGCCTCGTAGCTCGCGACGGCCGCGGCGGATCCGCCGCCGGAGCCGCCGGGGATGCGGTCGAGGTCCCACGGGTTGTGGGTGGGGCCGTAGGCGCTGCGCTCGGTGGTCGAGCCCATCGCGAACTCGTCCATGTTGGTCTTGCCGATCGGGACCAGCCCGGCCTCGCGGACCTTGCGCATGACGGTCGCGTCGTAGGGCGGGCGCCAGCCCTCGAGGATGCGGGAACCGCTCGTGGTCGGCATGTCGTTCGTGACGATGACGTCCTTGACGGCGAGAGGCACTCCGGCGAGGGGGTGCAGCGACTCGCCGTCGGCGCGCCGGCGGTCGATGGCCTCGGCGGACGCGACCGCGCCCTCGCGCGCGACGTGGAGGAAGGCGTGGACCGCTCCGTCGACCGCGTCGATGCGCTCGAGGTGGGCGCGGGTGGCCTCGACCGAGGAGACCGAGCCGTCGGCCAGCTTCTCGGAGAGGGCGGACGCGCTGAGGCGGACGAGCTCGTCGCCGTGCGCGCTCACTGCTCCTCCCCCAGGATCGCGGAGACCTGGAAGCGGCTGCCGTCGTGCTCGGGCGCGCCGGAGAGCGCCTGCTCGAGCGTGAGGGTCTCGCCGACCACGTCGGGCCGGAAGACGTTCTCGAGCGGGATCGGGTGGCTGGTCGCCGGCACCTCGGGCGTGGCGACGGCCTGGACCGCGCGCACGGAGTCGACGATCTGGCCGAGCTCCCTGGTGAGGCTCCCGATCTCGTCGGAAGTGAGGTCGATCCTGGCCAGCTGGGCCAGATGGGCGACCGTGTCGGCCGTGATCTCGGACATGCGTCTCCGTCTGGTGGTTCGGGGGGATTTCCGGCCGCCAGTCTACTCGGCGCGCCCGCACCGCCTCCGCCCGCGCCGCCCGACCGTCAGGAGCCGCCGAAGAGGCTGGAGCCGTGCTTCAGGAGGGCGTTGTACGCCCCCTCGTAGGTGGTCGGCAGGTCCTCGCCGGGCTCGCCGTACCGGGCCAGCAGCAGGCCCATCAGGCCGACGGCGGGCGGGCTCAGCGGCTTGTCGCGGTTCACGTGCGCCGGATGCGCGGGCGCCGCCTCGGGGTTCGGGGGCAGGTACTGCGGCACCGTGGTCGGCCAGTCGCCGATCTGCCGCGGCTCGTCGAGGGTCAGCACCCCGAAGAGGTCGGGGGCGGAGGCGTCGCGAGCGGTCAGCGGCTCGAGGCCGTGCAGGGCGCTGAGGGTCCGGATCACGGCGCCGTGGTGAAGCTCGTCGTGCACGATCGTGCCGGCCCTCGTGTACGCCGAGACCGCGATCGCCGGCACGCGGCAGCCGAGCCGGTCGAAGGCGAAGCCCATCTCGCCCTCGCGGCCGTCGCCCGGCGGAGTCGCCGACGGCGGGGGGACGTGGTCGTAGAGGCCGCCGTGCTCGTCGAAGGTCGCCAGCAGGAGCGTGTTCACCGCGTTCGAGCCGGTCGTGCTCGCGCTCTCCCGGATCGCCGAGTACACCTGGTGCAGCAGCAGCTCGCCGGCGCGGACGTCGGACAGCGCGCTGTCGTAGACGGGCGTGCCGTCGACCTCGTCCTCGTGCAGGACGCCGGTCGGCGGGTGCATGTCGTTGTGGTCGAAGACGAGCCGCGGCTCGAGGAAGGCGTAGTCGGGCAGCTCGCCGTTCTCCACGTCGGCGTAGAAGCGGTCCATCGTCGAGAAGTGGGTCTTCCAGTACTTCTCGAGCACCGGCGCGTGCAGGAACCCGGTGTACGAGACCACCTGCAGCGCGTCGAAGTAGACGCGCCAGGTCCTCCCCGCCTCCTCGAGGCGGTTGAACACCGTCGGCGCGTCGGCCAGGTCGTCCGCGAGCCACTTCTCGTAGCCGCCGCCCTGCTTGTTGGTGACGAAGCCGTGCGAGGTCGACGCGTGCAGGAAGGACCGGTTGCAGAAGGTCTGGGAGGGGACGGCACAGAACCACTGGTCGAAGACGGCGAACTCGCGGGCGAGGGTGGAGAAGACGGGCAGCATCTCCGGCGAGAAGCCGCCCATGATCGTCCGCGCCTCCTCCGCCGTGGGATCCTGCCCCTTCTTCATCACCCTCAGGTGCTGGACGTAGTCCTCGAGGAAGCCGCTCATCGTCGGGGCGGAGGCGTCGGCGGGCGCGTTGAAGGGCGCGGTCATGGCGCCGACGGTGCGGCCGGCGTTCTCGGGCGGATCCACCGTGCCGAAGAGCTGAGTGTTGACGTGCGGGTACTCCTCGCCCGGGTCCGGGTCGGGCTGGCGCATCACGGAGTCGGTGGCGCCCTCGTAGACGTGCGTGCCGACGGTCAGTCCCCCGGCGCTGGTGTTCGTCCGCTCGTCGGGGAGGAGGCCCTCGAAGCTCTCGCCCGCGGGCAGGTCGTCCGGTTCGTAGAGGCGGCCGAGGACGTTGTCGAAGGAGCGGTTCTCGAACATGATCACGACGACGTGGTCGAATCCCGGCTCCGTGCGGGCGGGCAGTCGCGGCTCCTCCTCGCGGCGGGGGCCGGAGGCGACGGCCGCGCCGATCGCGCCGCCGGCGAGGGCTCCGGCTCCGACTCCGGCGGCGGCGGTGCCGGCCAGGAAGCGGCGGCGCGAGCGGGAGCGGGGAGCTCCGTCGTCGTGCTCCGAGGGAGTCCGCTCGCTGATCATCTCCGCCGCCTCTCCTGCGCCGCCTGCGCTTGCTCGGAGTGTAGCGACGCGCCCGGGACGGCGGCTCGAACGCGGGCGAGCAGTCCGGCCTCCGGCTCGGGGTCGACGTGCGCGCGGCGGGCCGCGTCGCGGAGGCGCCGCCCGACCGGCGCGGGCGGCGCGAACGCCGGCGCCGTGCGGGGCCAGCGCGCGAGGGACCGGTCGGGACCGCCGAGGAGTGCGGCCAGCTCTCGGACCTGCGGATCGACGAGGGCCCGGCGCCCGCCCGCCCGGGCGCGGACGAGCTGCGCGGGAGTCTCCGGACCGAGCGGCACGCCGATCCGTGCACCCGAGGGGACGGCCGAGGCGAGCACGAGCGCCGGCACCGTGCCGGGCCGCTCCGCGCTCCCCCGCGCGGTGACGAGGAGCAGCATCCGCCGCCCCGCCCGCTCCCCGTCGCGGACGGCGTCGAACACGACGTGCAGCAGCTGCTCCGCGAGGCGCGCATCGGCGGATCGATCGGTGCCGGCGGCTGCGGCGTCGGCGAAGTCGGCCGGATCGACGAGGGACCGCGGCTCGACCAGGACGAGCGGAGGCAGGGTGCCGGCTGCGGCCTCGGCGGCCAGCGCGTCGATGGGAAGGAGGCGCCCCCCGCGGGAGCCGGCGGCGCCCGGATCGCGGTGGGGCCACTCCGGATCGGCGAGGAGCGTGGTCGAGACGCCCTGCCGCTCGTCGACCGCGAGAGCCCAGCCGGTGCCGGTCTCCCGGGCCGCGCGCAGGGCCGCCGGCAGCGGATCGCGGCCGTCGGCGCGCCAGTGGTCGGCCCGGGCGAAGGCCGTGGCGAGGAGCGCGTGCACCGGCAGCATCTCGGGGGCGAAGCGCGCGCCCGGAGGATCGTCCGGGCCGGGCGCGGTCATCACGGCGTCCGTGCCGCCGGTGAACACCGGGCCGTCCGTGTCGTCGAGCGCGCCGAGGACCTGGTCGCGGCTGCGGCCGGCGAAGGAGAGCACGACCACGTGGTCGATCCGCCCGAGCACCTCGGCGGTCCGGCGCTCGGCGGTGGTGGGCCGAGCCGCGGCGTCGAGCGCGAGCGACGCTGCGTCGGCGAGGGAGCGGCGCAGGAACGCCCGCCGCTCCCCGCCGCCCGCGTCAGGCATCGGGCCCGGTCGGCTCCTCCGTGCTCGGGGCGGCCATGTCCGGGTCGGCGTCGATCTCCGGCACGGCGTCGTCCTCCGGCGAGGCGTCGGAGCGCGATGCGCCGGCGACGTCCCCGTCCGGACCGGCGGCGGCCTCCTCCGGAGCGTCGGCGGACGCCTCCTCCGGCAGCGCGATCGCGTCCGGTCCCTCCGTCACCAGGAGGTGGAACTCGGCCGCGGTGATGATCCGGAGCCCCAGGGCCTCGGCCTTGCCGAGCTTGCTGCCGGCGCCGGGACCGGCGGCGACGTAGTCGGTCTTCTTGGAGACGCTCGAGCCGGCCTTGCCGCCGGCCGCGAGGATGGCCTCCTGCGCCCCCTCGCGGGAGTACCCCTCGAGGCTGCCGGTCGCCACGACCGTGAGACCCGCGAGCACCCCGCCGGCGGCGTCCGCGGCACCGGGACCGGGGTGGCCGGGCGTGGCGAAGCGCACTCCGGCCGCGGCCCAACGGTCGACGATCTCGACGTGCCAGGCGACCTCGAACCAGGCGATTAGGGCGTCGGCGATGATCCCGCCCACCCCGTCGACCGCGGCGAGCTCGTCGCGGCTCGCCCCGCGGATCGCGTCGAGCGAGCCGAAGTAGCCCGCCAGCGCGCGCGCGGCGACCGGGCCGACGTGCCGGATGCTGAGCGAGACCAGCAGACGCCACAGCTCCTTAGTCTTCGCCCGCTCGATGTTCTCGATCAGCCGGAGGGCGTTGGTGGAGGGCACGGAGGCCGCGTCTCCCGCGAAGGCTCCCGCCTCCGGGTCGAAGGCGCCGTCCTTGGCGAGCTGCCGCTTGCGCTTGAAGGGCGTGACGACCTTCGGATCGCCCTTCGCGTCGAGCTTCTGCAGACCTGTCTCGGAGTCGCGGACGACGACCTCGATCGGGAAGAGATCGGCCACCGTGAGCTCGAACAGGCCGGCCTCGGTCCGCAGCGGCGGCTCGGCGGGCACCAGGGGCTGGGTCAGGGCGGCGGCGCTGACCTCGCCGAGCGCCTCGATGTCGAGCGCGCCGCGGCTGCCGATGTGCTCGACGCGTCCGCGGACCTGCGCGGGGCAGGACTCCGCGTTGGGGCAGCGCAGGTCGACGTCGCCCTCCTTGGCCGGAGCGAGCGTGGTGCCGCACTCGGGGCACTGCGTCGGCATCACAAATTCGCGCTCGGAGCCGTCGCGGAGCTCCACCACCGGGCCGAGCACCTCGGGGATGACGTCCCCGGCCTTCCGCAGCACGACCGTGTCGCCGATGAGCACGCCCTTGGCCTTGACCACGTCGGCGTTGTGCAGCGTGGCCTGGCGCACCTCGGACCCCGCGACCTTCACCTTGGTCATCTGGGCGAACGGCGTCGCGCGGCCGGTGCGCCCGACGCTCACGACGATGTCGAGGAGCTTCGTGTGCACCTCCTCGGGCGGGTACTTGTAGGCGATCGCCCAGCGCGGCGCCCGGCTGGTGGCGCCGAGCTCGTCGTGCAGCTCGAGCTCGTCCACCTTCACGACCACGCCGTCGATCTCGTGCTCGACCGAGTGCCGGTCGCGGCCGTAGCGCTCGACGAAGGCGAGCACCTCCTCCACCGAGGCCGAGACGCGGTTGTGGCCGCTCACCGGCAGTCCCCAGGAGAAGAGGAGCCCGTAGACCTCGGACTGGGTCGCGACCGGCGGGTCCGGCCAGGCGCCGATGCCGTGCACGTAGAGCGCGAGGGAGCCGACGCGCGCCTCGCCGGCGCGCAGGTCGAGACCCGACTTCTTGTCGAGCTGCTGGCGGAGGCCGCCGCTCGCCGCGTTCCGCGGGTTGGCGAAGGTCGGGAAGCGCCGCAGCGCGCTCGTGCGCGCCTTCTCCTCCTCGAAGACGCCGCGGGTGGCGGCCGGGCGGGTCGACCAGCGGGTCCGCGCCTCCTCGACCGCCTCGTCGCGCAGCGTCTCCTGGAGGGCGTTCAGCTCGGCGAAGGCGGCCACGGGGATGAAGACCTCGCCGCGGACCTCGACGAGTGCCGGGTGGCCCTCGCCGGAGAGGCGCTCGGGGATCCCCGCGACGCGGAGGGCGTTGACGGTGACGTCCTCGCCGGTGCGGCCGTCGCCTCGGGTCGCCGCCGTGACGAGGCGGCCGTTCTCGTAGTGGAGGGAGATCGCGAGCCCGTCGATCTTGAGCTCCGTGAGCCAGGCGACGGGGCGGTCGGCCGAGGCCACCGTCTTCTCGCACCACTCGCGCAGCTCCTCGGCCGAGAACACGTTGTCGAGGGAGAGCATCCGCTCGGCGTGATCGATCGGGGCGAGGCCCGCTCCGACGATCCCGCCGACGGTCCGCGTCGGCGAGTCCTCGGCGGCGAGCTCGGGGTGCTCGGCCTCGAGCTCGGCGAGCTCGCGCACCAGGGCGTCGTACTCGGCGTCGGACAGCGGCGAGGAGTCGGCCGCGTAGTAGTCGTCGCTCGCCGACCGGATCCGCGCCCGCAGCTCCTCGACGCGGGCGGCGGGCTCGACGGCGCTCACCGGAGCACCGCGGCGTCGGCCGCGACCGTGCGGTCGATCGTGCACTGGCCCAGCACGCGGGTGCCGAGGTAGACGACGGCCGTCTGGCCGGGGGCGACGCCGTCGAGCGGCGAGTCCGGAGTGATCACGAGCTCCACCCTGCCATCGACCTGCGACACCATCGCGGAGGCGGGGACCGGGTCGGCGTGCGCGCGGATCTGGACGTCGCAGCGGAAGGGCGCGTCCGCGTCCTCGGGAGCGGCGCCCGCCCAGGTGAACCGCTCGCCGGCGATCTCGCCGATGCGCAGAGCCTCGCGCGGACCGACCACGACCTCGTTGCTCACCGGCCGCACCTCCAGGACGAAGCGGGGCCGTCCGTCGGGCGCGGGGACGCCGAGGTGCAGGCCCCGGCGCTGGCCCACCGTGTACCCGTGGGCGCCCTCGTGGGAGCCGACCACCACGCCGTCCCGATCGACGACCGCTCCGGTCTCGGGGGCGACGCGCTCGGCGAGCCAGCCGCGGGTGTCGCCGTCGGGGATGAAGCAGATGTCGTAGCTGTCGGGCTTGCTCGCGACGCTGAGGCCCCGCTCCGCCGCCTCCGCGCGCACGATCGCCTTGGACGGCGTGGAGCCGAGCGGGAACATCGAGTGCCGCAGCTGCTGCTCCGTCAGCACGCCGAGGACGTAGGACTGGTCCTTCGCCTCGTCGCTCGCGCGGTGGAGCTCCGGGGAGCCGTCGGCGGCGGTGCGGAGGGAGGCGTAGTGGCCGGTGCAGACCGCGTCGAAGCCGAGGTCGAGAGCCTTCTCGAGCAGGGCGGCGAACTTGATCCGCTCGTTGCAGCGCATGCAGGGGTTCGGGGTGCGGCCCGCCGAGTACTCGGCGACGAAGTCGTCGACGACGTCCAGCTTGAACCGCTCGGAGAAGTCCCACACGTAGTACGGGATGCCGAGGACGTTCGCGGCGCGCTGCGCGTCCATCGAGTCCTCGATCGTGCAGCACCCCCGGCTGCCGGTGCGCAGCGTGCCGGGCATCCTGCTCAGGGCGAGATGCACGCCCACCACGTCGTGCCCCGCCTCCACCGCGCGGGCCGCGGCCACCGCCGAGTCCACTCCACCGCTCATCGCCGCCAGAACCTTCACCGTGCGAGTCTACGTTTCCCGCGGGCGCGGCCGGCAGGGGTTCAGGCGGGCAGCACCGCGCGGTTCGACAGTCCGGCTCGGGCGGCGCGGGCGTAGGCGCCGGGCAGCGCGGCCAGGAGGGCGTCGACGTCCGCGTCGGTCGAGGTGTGGCCGAGCGTCATCCGGAGCACTCCGCGGGCCTCGTCCTCGCTCCGGCCGAGCGCGAGGACCACGTGCGAGGGCTCAGGGATCCCCGCCGTGCAGGCGGACCCGGTCGAGACGGAGACGCCCGCGGTGTCGAGGAGGAAGAGGAGGGAGTCGCCCTGCGCACCGGGGAAGGCGAGGTGCGCGTTGTTGGCGACCCGGCGTCCGGAGTCGAGGGCGGGCCCGGTCAGGGTCGCCCCCGGCACGGCGGCGAGGACGCCCGCGACGAGCCGGTCGCGCAGGGCGGCAAGGCGCTGCGCCTCCGCCGACAGCTCGGCGTCCGCCTCGACCGCGGCGGCGGCGAAGGCCGCAGCGCCGGGCACGTCCTGGGTGCCGGAGCGGACGCCCCGCTGCTGTCCGCCTCCGTGCAGCACCGGGACCACGCGGGCGTCGCGGGCGAGCACGAGCGCACCGGTCGCGATCGGCCCGCCGACCTTGTGACCCGAGACGCTGACGGCGGCCAGTCCCGCGCCGCGCCCGGAGCCGGAGGCGCGGCGGATCTCGGCGATCCGCAGCGGCACGTGTCCGAGGGCGGCGACCGCGTCGACGTGGAGGGGGACGCCGGCGCGGGCGCACGCGGCCGCCAGCTCGGCGATCGGGTTGATCGTCCCGATCTCGTTGTTGACCCAGAGCACCGTGACCAGGGCGACCGATCCGGGGTCCTCCTCCAGCGCCGCGGCGAGCGCCTCCGGCCGCAGGGTGCCCTCGTCGTCGAGAGGCAGCCACTCGAGGACGGCGCCCTCGTGCTCGGCGAGCCAGGCGGCGGAGTCGAGCGTCGCGTGGTGCTCCCCCTCGGCGACCAGGACCCGGACGCGGGCCGGGTCCTCGCTCCGGCGCTGCCAGTAGAGGCCCTTGATCCCGAGGTTGACCGCCTCGGTGCCGCCGGCGGTGAGGATCACCTCGATCGGCTCGCAGTCGAGCACCCCGGCGAGCGCCGACCGGGCGTCCTCCAGCCGACGGCGCGCCTCCTGGCCGGAGCCGTGAACGGAGGAGGGGTTGCCGCCGTGGGCGGACGCCTCCGCGAACGCGGCGAGCGCCGAGGCGCGCAGCGGGGTGGTCGCGGCGTGGTCGAGGTAGATCACAGCAGCCCTTCGTCCCGCGTCGGGGGCACGGAGGGAGCCGGTGCCCGTCACTACTGTAAGTCGCATGACCTCTCACGATCCCCTGGCCCGGCTCGGCGTGACCGTGGACGATCAGGGCGGTGAGCTTCGGGTCTGGTCCGAGAGCGCGAGCGCCGTCGATCTGCTGCTGTACGACGAGAAGGATCCGACCTGGGTGACCCGCACGGTCCCGCTGGCGCGCGACGACGCCGCGGTCTGGTCCGCGCGCTCCGATCTGCTGGCCCCCGGCCGCCGCTACGCCCTGCGCGTCGACGGGCCGACGGGCCCCCGACACCGGTTCGACCCCCGCCGGGCACTGCTGGAGCCGTACTCCCGCGGCCTGCACCGGGTGGCGGAGAACGAGTGGCGCTCCGTCGTCGTGGACGACACGTTCGACTGGGGCTCCTCCTCCCGGCCCGGCACCCCGATGGACCGCACCGTGATCTACGAGGCGCATGTGAAGGGGCTGACCCGGCTGAACCCGGCGCTGCCCGTGGAGCTGCGCGGCACCTACGCCGGCCTGGCGCACGAGTCGACGGTCTCGGCGCTGCTCGATCTGGGCGTGACGGCGGTCGAGCTGCTGCCCGTGCACGCGTTCGTGTCGGAGCAGCGCCTGCTGCGGCAGGGGCTGACCAACTACTGGGGCTACAACACGCTGAACTTCTTCGCCCCGCACGCCGCGTACGCCTCCTCCACCGCGCAGCGCGGCGGACCGACCGCGGTGCTCCGCGAGTTCAAGGGGATGGTGAAGCTCCTGCACGAGGCCGGCCTCGAGGTGATCCTGGACGTGGTCTACAACCACACCGCCGAGGAGGGGCCGGGCGGGCCGATGTCGAGCCTGCGCGGGATCGACGACGCCGGCTGGTACCGCCAGACGCCCGAGGGCCACTACGTGGACGTCACCGGCTGCGGGAACACGATCGACTTCGGCCGGCCCGCGGCGCAGCGCCTCGCGCTGGACTCGATGCGCTACTGGTCGGGCGAGGTCGGGATCGACGGCTTCCGGCTCGACCTGGCCGCGACCCTCGGCCGCGACGAGATCGCGCACTTCCGGAGCGACCACCCGCTGCTGCGGGCCGCGGTCGAGGATCCGGCGCTGGCCGGCGTGAAGATGATCGCCGAGCCCTGGGACGTGGGAATGGGCGGCTGGCAGACGGGGAACTTCCCGGCCGGGTGGTCGGAGTGGAACGACCGCTACCGCGACCGCGCCCGCAACTTCTGGCTCTCGGACATCGACTACGCCCGCCGCGCCGGCACGGCCCCCGTCGGCATCGGCGGCTTCGCGACCCGGCTCTCGGGCTCCTCCAACACCTTCTCGGCGGAGCGGGGCCCCCTCGCGTCGGTCAACTTCGTCACCGCGCACGACGGCTTCACGCTGGCGGACCTGGTCTCGTACAACGTCAAGCACAACATCGGCAACGGCGAGTCGAACCGCGACGGAGCCGACACCAACCGCTCCTTCAACCACGGCTTCGAGGGCCCCACCACCGACGAGCGGATCACGCTGGCGCGGCGCAAGGCGATGCGGAACCTCCTCGGCACCCTGCTGCTGTCGGCCGGCGTGCCGATGATCACGGCGGGCGACGAGACCGGTCGCAGCCAGCGCGGCAACAACAACGCCTACTGCCAGGACTCGGACCTGACCTGGGTGCGCTGGGAGGGCCTGGCCGACTGGCAGCTCGCGCTTCGCGCGCACACGCGCACCCTGCTGCGCCTGCGGCGCGAGCACCCGGCGCTGCGTCCCTCCCGCTACGGCAGCGGCGACGCGAGCGAGCCGGGCGCCACGACCATGACGTGGTTCGACGCCCACGGGCGCGGGATGAGCGAGCACGACTGGACCTCCGCCGCCAACCGGACGCTGCAGTACCTCGCGGCCTCGACGCCGGTCGAGGGCGAGCCGGACCGCGTCCTGCTGGTGGTGCACGGCGTCGAGCAGGACACCACGGTCGTGCTCGCCGAGGGCGAGGGGGTCACCGGCTACACGCGCCTGTGGAACAGCGAGGAGCCGGAGCCGCTGGAGCACGGCGAGTCGTTCGAGCCGGGGCAGGTCATCCGCGTGGCCGGCACCTCGATGCAGCTCTTCGCCGCGCACGGGCCGGCGGCAGAGCAGGCCGACTGATGGCGAGGAGCGGGCCGGGGACCCCGGCGACCGTCGCGCTGACGGCGGCGGGCGTCCCCTTCACTCCCCGCCAGTACCGGCACGACCCGGCCACGACGCGCTACGGGCTCGAGGCGGCCGAGGCGCTCGGCGTCGAGCCGGAGCGCGTGTTCAAGACCCTGATGGTCGATGTGGACGGCGAGCTCGTGGTGGGCGTCGTGCCCGTCACCGGCTCGCTCGGGCTGAAGGAGCTCGCGGCCGCGGTCGGAGGCAGGCGGGCGGCGATGGCCGACCCCGCGCTGGCCCAGCGCCGGACCGGCTACGTGCTCGGCGGCATCTCGCCGCTCGGGCAGAGGACGCGGCACCGCACCGTGATCGACGAGACCGTCGAGCTCCACGACACGGTGCTCGTGTCGGGCGGGCGCCGGGGCTTCGACATCGAGCTCGCCCCCGCCGACCTCGTCGCCGCGACGGCCGCCCTCCTCGCCGACATCGCGCGCTGACCCCTGCTCCCCCGCCGTCCTCCTCCGGGCGCCGTCCTCCTCCCGCGAGACCCCGTCCCGGTCCGCGAGGCGCCGAGGAAGGCGCACCGGAGCGGCATCTCGCGGAGAGGGACCGGGCGGGGTCAGCCGGCGGCGGCGGCCAGGCCCAGCTCGGCGGAGCGGGCCAGGAGGGGGTGCCGCGGCACGACGCGGACGGTGTAGCCGAAGGAGCCGCTGCGGTCGAGGGTGACCACTCCGGCGTAGGGCACGCGCCCGACCGCGTCGGCCGGCACCACGGCACCCGACTCCTCGACCACCTCGAGCTCGTGGTGGCGGACCTCGGTGAGCGAGCCGTCAGCGGACGTCGTCCCGTACACGACCTCGACCGAGACGTCCGCCGGCGAGAGCTCCCCCAGGCGCACGCCCGCCCGCACGGCGAGCCGGTCCCCGCGCTGGGGCACCGCGTCGATCCCGCCGGACTCGACGGACGCGACCGCGACCCCGGGCCAGCCGGCGCGGACCCGCCGCTTCCAGCTCGCCAGCTCCTTGGCCGGCTCGAAGTGGTCGGCGGCGACCGCGCGCCCTGCCTCGGCGGCCGGCGAGTAGAGCGCCTCGACGTACTGGCGCACCATCCGCTCGGCGGAGAGCTCGGGCGAGAGGGTCGCGAGGGTGTGCCGGATCGAGCGCACCCACCGCCGGGGCACGCCGTCGTGGTCACGCTCGTAATAGCGCGGCACGACCTCGGTCTCGAGCAGCTCGTAGAGCGCCTCGGCCTCGAGCGTGTCGCGGGCCTCCGGGTCGAGCGCGCGGTCGGAGGAGGGGATCGCCCAGCCGTTCTCGCCGTCGAAGTACTCGTTCCACCAGCCGTCGAGGATCGAGAGGTTGAGCGAGCCGTTGAGCGCCGCCTTCATCCCCGAGGTGCCGCACGCCTCGAGCGGGCGCAGCGGATTGTTGAGCCAGACGTCGGTGCCCGGGTAGAGCAGCTGCGCCATCGCGATGTCGTAGTCCGGCAGGAAGACGATCCTGCGGCGCACGTCCGGCTCCTGCGCGAAGCGGACGAGCCGCTGGATCAGGCGCTTCCCCTCCTCGTCGGCCGGGTGGGACTTGCCCGCGATGACGATCTGGATCGGGTGCTGCGGGTGGGTGAGCAGCGCCCGCAGACGCTCGGGGTCGTGGAGCATCAGGGTCAGCCGCTTGTAGGTCGGCACCCGCCGTGCGAAGCCGATGGTGAGCACGTCCGGGTCCAGCAGCTCGTCGAGCCAGGCCGGCGGGAGGCCGCCCGGGTTCTGCTCGCGCCAGGAGCGGGCGGCCCGGCGGCGGGCGTCCCGCACCAGCTGCTCCCGCATGGCCCGGCGCGCGGCCCACAGCTCGGTGTCGCCGAGCGCACCCGAGGCCCAGTCGGCCCGCGTCGTGTCGTCGGTGCCGAGCCGCTCCTCCGCGAGCCGCCGGAGGATCGGATCGGTCCAGGTGGCCGCGTGGACGCCGTTCGTCACCGAGCCGATCGGCACCTCCGCCGTCTCGAAGCCGGGCCAGAGGCTCGAGAACATCGATCGGCTGACCTCGCCGTGCAGCGTCGAGACGCCGTTGGAGCGCTGCGCGAGCCGCAGGCCCATGTACGCCATGTTGAACGCCGTCCCGGAGTCCCCCGGCTCGGCGCCCAGCGCGAGCACGTCCTCGACCTGCACGCCCGGGAGCAGCTCCGTGGAGAAGTACTCCTCGATCATCCCGCGGTCGAAGCGGTCGATGCCCGCCGGCACCGGAGTGTGCGTGGTGAAGACCGTGCTCGCCCGCACCACTTGGAGAGCCTGGTCGAAGTCCAGGCCCGCGCCGATCAGGCCGGAGATGCGCTCGAGCCCCTGGAAGCCGGCGTGCCCCTCGTTGGTGTGGAACACCTCCGGGAGGACGCCGCCCGAGACCTCGGCCCAGAGCTCGAGCGCGCGGACCCCGCCGATGCCCAGCAGCAGCTCCTGCAGCAGGCGGTGCTCGCCCCCGCCGCCGTAGAGGCGGTCGGTGACGGAACGGAGCGAGTCCTCGTTCTCGGGGATGTCGGTGTCGAGCAGGAGGAGGGTCACCCGGCCGACCTCCGCGCGCCAGACCCGGGCGTAGAGCGCGCGTCCCTCGGGGAGCGCCAGCACGATGCGGGCGGGCGAGCCGTCGGCGAGACGGACGACGCGCAGCGGCAGCCCGTCCGGATCGAGCGAGGGGTAGGACTCGAGCTGCCATCCGTCGGCGGAGAGCTTCTGCGAGAAGTAGCCCGACCGGTAGAAGAGGCCCACGCCGGTGAGCGGCACGCCCAGGTCCGAGGAGGCCTTCAGGTGGTCGCCGGCGAGGATGCCGAGTCCGCCGGAGTACTGGGGCAGCGCCGCCGCGATCCCGAACTCCGGCGAGAAGTAGGCGATCGAGCGCGGGGCGGACTCCGGCAGCGACTGGTACCACCGCGGCTCGGTGCGGTAGCGCTCTAGCTCGTCGCGGAGGCGCCACGCCTCGTCGACGAAGCCCTGGTCCCCCGCCAGCTCGGCGAGGCGCTCGGGACTCACCGCTCCGAGCAGGGCGGTGGGGTCCGCTCCCCCGCTCCGCCACAGCTCCGGATCGACCCGCTCGAACAAGCGCCGGGCGGGCTCGTGCCAGGCCCAGCGCAGATTGCCCGCCAGATCGCCCAGAGCCGAGAGCTCGGGCGGGAGGACGGAGCGGACGATGAAGCGGCGGATCGCCTTCACGGCACCCCTCGACTCTCTGCGGACCCCGGAGCGCCCGGTCGCGGAGCACCGGGGCGGTCGCGCTCGGTCACCCTAGCGGACCCCGGCCACCGCGGATCGGCGGGACGCGGACCCGCCTCGACGCGCCGGCGCGCGCTCCCCGGGCTCGTTTGCACAGGCCCGAGCGCGGGCGCAAGCGTCGTGTGCGAGCCGCCGCCGGTCGCTACTGTCGTGACGTGGCTCAGATACCTTTCGGCAAGGCTCAGAACGGCAAGGACGCACGGCGAGCGGGTCGCGGACGCGCACCCCAGGAGGCGTCGGCGCCTCCCGAGACGGCCGCTCCGGCGCCCGCCGCCGCCCCCGAGGCGACTCCTGCTCCCCCCGCGGCCGACAGTGCTCCTGCCGCCCCGGTGACCGCGGACGCACCCGACGCGTCGCCGGCGCCCGCGACGACCGGGAGCGGCTACCGCGTCCGCGCCGAGCGCCTGCCGATCATCGACCCGCAGCCCCGGCTCGAGGACGACCGCTGGCCCGCGAAGGCGTTCGTCGGCGAGGTCGTCCCCTTCGCCGCCACGGCCTTCCGCGAGGGGCACGACCTCATCGGCGTCGACCTCCTGCTGCGCTCGCCGTCCGGGGCCGAGTCGGAGCACCGCATGTCGCTCCTCGCGACCGGCACCGACCGCTACGGCCGTCTCGTGGCCCTCGACGAGGAGGGCGACTGGAACTACCGCATCCGCGCCTACGCCGACGACTGGGCGACCTGGCTCCACACGGCCGAGGTCAAGATCCCGGCCGGCCTGGACATCGACGTCACCTTCGCCATCGGCGAGGGCCTGCTGCGCAGCGGCGCCGACGACTCCTCGCGGCCCGAGGGCGAGCGCAGCCTGCTCTCCGACACCGCCGCCCGCGTCGGTGACACCACGCTGAGCGCCGAGGATCGCCTCGCCGCGGCGACCGATCCCGCCGTCCACGGCGCGCTCGACGCCCGCCCGGTGATGAGCCTCACCAGCGTCTCGGAGCCGCGCACCGTCCACGTCGAGCGCACCCGCGCCGGCGTCGGCGCCTGGTACGAGTTCTTCCCCCGCTCCGAGGGCGCCGTGCGCCACGAGGACGGGACCGTGACCAGCGGATCCTTCCGCACCGCGATCGACCGCCTCCCCGCTGTGGCCGCAATGGGCTTTGACGTGCTCTACCTGCCGCCGATCCACCCCATCGGCCGCTCCTTCCGCAAGGGCCCGAACAACACCCTCGACGCCGGCGAGAACGATCCCGGCTCGCCGTGGGCGATCGGCTCGGCCGAGGGCGGGCACGACGCGATCCACCCGGACCTGGGTACCGAGGACGACTTCCGCGCCTTCCACGCCGCGGTCGAGGCCGCGGGCCTCGAGCTCGCCCTCGACTTCGCCCTGCAGGCCTCGCCCGACCACCCCTGGGTCACCAGCCACCCCGAGTGGTTCACGACGCTCCCCGACGGCTCGATCGCCTACGCCGAGAACCCGCCGAAGAAGTACCAGGACATCTACCCGATCAACTTCGACAACGACCCCGAGGGCATCCGTCAGGAGTCGCTGCGGGTCCTGCAGCACTGGATCGACCTGGGCGTGCGGATCTTCCGCGTCGACAACCCCCACACGAAGCCGCTCGACTTCTGGGAGTGGATCATCCACGAGGTCAACGCCGAGCACCCCGAGGTCGTCTTCCTCGCGGAGGCGTTCACCCGCCCCGCGATCATGCGCGCACTCGGCAAGGTCGGCTTCCAGCAGTCGTACTCGTACTTCACCTGGCGCAACACCAAGGAGGAGCTCGGCGAGTTCTTCACGAGCATCTCCCACGAGACGGCCGACTACATGCGGCCGAACCTCTTCGTGAACACTCCGGACATCCTCACCGAGTACCTCCAGTACGGCGGCCGCTCGGCGTACAAGGTACGGGCGGCCCTGGCCGCGACAGCGTCGCCGCTGTGGGGGGTCTACGCCGGCTACGAACTGGTCGAGAACGTCGCTCGCCCCGGCGCCGAGGAGAACATCGACAACGAGAAGTACGAGTACAAGACGCGCGACTGGGCCGGCGCCGAGGAGTCGGGCCGCTCGCTGGCGCCGTACATCACGCGCCTCAACGAGATCCGGCGCTCGCACCCCGCGCTCGGGCAGCTGAGGAACCTGCACGTGCACGGCAGCGACGACGACGCGATCCTCGTCTACTCCAAGCACCTGCAGGCCGCGTTCACGGGTACCGGGACCGACGACACGATCATCGTCGTCGTCAACACCGACCCGCATTCGGCCCGCGAGACCACGGTCCACCTCGACCTGCCCGCGATCGGGCTCGACTGGAGCGCGACCTTCGAGGTCGAGGACCTGATCACCGGCGCCGTCTGGACCTGGGGCAGCGACGACTACGTGCGGCTCGACTCGTTCGTCGAGCCCGTGCACATCCTGAGCGTGAAGGCGGACGAGCGATGAGCGGAACCACCCCCGAGGGTACGAGCCCGGCCGAGGAGGCGGGCCTCGGCGCGCACGCCGAGACGGTCCCGACGACCGGCACCAGCTCGGCGACCACCTCCGGCCACGGCGCGCACGTCGCCGACGCGGCGCCCGACGCTCGACAGCACCCCGGAGCGGACGGCGAGAACGCGCGCAGCTACGCGGTCGGGACGGTCCCGGAGGCGCCTCAGCCGGTCGCGGCCGACGACGCCGTGACCGTCGAGCCCGACGCCGACGACGCGGAGTCCGCTCCGGTCGGCAGCGGGGCCGAGGGCGACCTGCCTGACGACACGGACGCCGCCGATTCCGTCGCAGCCGACAGTGCCGCGCGCTTTGAGACGACCGCCGGCCCCGCCGAGACGACCGCGGACCCCGCCTCCGCTTCGGGCCCCGTCGACGGCACCGCTGCGATCGCGCTGCCCGACATCCCCGAGTGGGTGCTGCAGCAGCTCGCCACCGGCAGCAACGCGCTCCCCCACGACGTCCTGGGCCAGCACCTCGTCGCGGCCCCCGGCGTCTCCGACCCGGTGACGGTCGTCCGCGTGCGCCGCCCGCTCGCCGAGAAGGTCGCCGTGGTGCTCGCCACCGGCGCCCGCGTCGAGCTGAGCCACCTCAGCGACGGGATCTGGCAGGGCTTCCACGTCCTCGGTCCGCAGGCGTACACGGTCGAGGCCCGCTACGGCGGTGGCGGCGAGTGGACCGCGGAGGACCCCTACCGGTTCTCGAAGACGGTCGGCGACTTCGACCTCTACCTCATCGGCGAGGGCCGCCACGAGCGCCTCTGGGAGGCGCTCGGTGCCCGCCACCGCGAGCACGAGGGGGTCTGGGGCACGAGCTTCGCCGTCTGGGCCCCGCACGCCCAGGCCGCTCGTGTCGTCGGCGACTTCAACGACTGGAACGGCGAGGGCCACTCCCTCCGCAACCTCGGGACGACCGGGGTCTGGGAGATCTTCGTCCCGGGCGTCGAGCCCGGAGCCTCCTACAAGTTCGACCTGCTCTCGCGCGACGGCCACTGGGTCCGCAAGGCCGACCCGATGGCCCGCGCCACGGAGGTGCCGCCTGCGACCGCCTCGAAGGTCCCCGTCTCGCACCACCAGTGGGGCGATTCCGGCTGGATGGAGAAGCGAGCCTCGGTCGATCCGCACACGCAGCCGCTCAGCGTCTACGAGATGCACCTCGGCTCCTGGCGTCCGGGACTGGGCTACCGCGACCTCGCGGACCCGCTGATCGAGTACGTCACCGAGCTCGGCTTCACGCACGTGGAGTTCATGCCGCTCGCCGAGCACCCGTTCGGCGGCTCCTGGGGCTACCAGGTCACCGGCTACTACGCCGCCTCGAGCCGCTTCGGCACGGCCGACGACCTCAAGTACCTGATCGACCGTCTGCACCAGGCCGGCATCGGCGTCATCGTCGACTGGGTGCCGGGGCACTTCCCCAAGGACGACTTCGCCCTCGCCCGCTTCGACGGCGAGCCGCTCTACGAGCACCCGGACTGGCGCCGCGGCGAGCAGATGGACTGGGGCACCTACGTCTTCGACTTCGGGCACACCCAGGTGCGCAACTTCCTCGTCGCGAACGCCCTGTTCTGGCTCGAGGAGTTCCACGTCGACGCCCTGCGGGTGGACGCCGTCGCCTCGATGCTCTACCTCGACTACTCCCGCAAGGAGGGCGAGTGGCTGCCGAACCAGTACGGCGGACGCGAGCACCTCGAGGCGATCAGCTTCCTCCAGGAGGTCAACGCCACGGCCTACAAGCTGCACCCCGGCATCATGATGATCGCCGAGGAGTCGACGAGCTGGCCCGGCGTCACCCAGCCCACCAGCTCCGGCGGCCTCGGCTTCGGGCTCAAGTGGAACATGGGCTGGATGCACGACTCGCTCGACTACATGGCGAACGACCCGCTCTGGCGCCAGTACCACCTGGGTGAGATCACCTTCTCGTTCGTCTACGCCTTCAGCGAGAAGTTCGTCCTGCCGATCAGCCACGACGAGGTCGTGCACGGCAAGGGCTCGCTGATCCAGAAGATGCCGGGCGACCACTGGCAGCAGCTCGCGAACGTGCGCGCCTACCTCGCCTTCATGTGGGCCCACCCCGGCAAGCAGCTGCTCTTCATGGGCCAGGAGTTCGGCCAGTACTCCGAGTGGAGCGAGGAGCGGGGTCTGGACTGGTGGATCCTCGATCAGCCGAGCCACCGCGGTCTCTGGAGCCTCGTCGGTCAGCTGAACCGCGTGTACCGCGACTCGCCGTCGCTCTGGGAGCTCGACCACGAGCAGTCGGGCTTCGAGTGGATCGACGGCGGCGCGGCGGCGGCCAACGTCGTCTCGTTCCTGCGCAAGGACAGCGAGGGTCGCCCGATCGCCGTCATCGCCAACTTCTCGGGCTCGCCCGTGCACGGCTACCGGGTGAGCCTGCCCACGGCGGGCCGCTGGGAGGAGCTCGTCAACACGGACGCCGAGATCTACGGCGGCAGCGGAGTCGGGAACTTCGGAGCGGTCGAGGCTCGCGAGGAGCCGTGGGCCGGCCGCCCGGCTTCCGCCGAGCTGGTCCTGCCCCCGCTGGCCGTGCTCTACCTGCGACCCGCCGACTGATCGGTCCCCGCACGGAAGAGGCCGCCCGCCGCGACGATCGTCGCGAGCGGGCGGCCTCTCGGCGTTCCGGCCGGCGTCAGTAGAGCAGGCCGGTGAGCCGGGCCCGAGCCTTGTTGACGCGCGGGTCGGTCTGACCGACGATCTCGAAGAGCTCCAGGAGGCGCGCGCGGACGGCGGCCTTCCCGTCGGCGTCGAGCCGCGGGAACATCGAGAGCAGCCGGTCGAAGGCGTCCTCGACGTGGCCGCCCGAGACGTCCAGGTCGGCGACGGCGAGCTGCGCGTCGAGGTTCGACGGCTCGGCCGCGGCGGTCGAGCGGATGTCGTCGAGCGTGCGGCCCTGGAGGCGGGCCAGCAGCCGCACCTGAGCGAGACCGGCGACCGCGAGGTCGTCGCGCGGGTTCTGCGCGATGGCGGTCTCGTACTCGGTGATCGCCGCGGCGTAGTCGCCCCGGTCGATCGCGTCGTAGGCCTCCTGGTGGTGCGGCGGCAGCGGCTCGGGCTCGGGCTCCGCGCCCTCGGCGGGAGCGGCTCCCTCCACCGGCACCGTGCCCGTCACACCGTTCTGAGCCGCGAGCTGGAGGACCTGCTCGAGCAGGTCGCGCAGCTGCTCCTCGGCGACGAGGCCGCTGAACAGGGGCACCGGGCGGCCGCCGATGATCGCGGCGACCGTCGGCACGGACTGCACCTGGAACGCCTGCGCCAGCTGCGGGCTCGACTCCACGTCGACCCCGACGAGCACGAACGCACCGGCGTACGAGACGACGACCTTCTCGAGCAGCGCGGTCATGCTCTGGCTCTGGTCCGACCAGGAGCCGCGCAGGTCGACGATCACCGGCACGCGCGAGGAGAGCTGGACCACCTGGTCGAACTCGGCGTCGCCGGCGGTCAGCAGCAGCGGATTCGCGCCGGGCGCGCCTCCGGGAGCGGCGGGCGCGGCCGGGGCGCCGGCGGAGGCGGCGGGCGGGGTGCGGCGGTTCACCAGCGACGAGAGGTCGACGGCGCCGCGGAGGTTTCCGGGCAGGGGCGGGACGGTGCTCACGGCAGCTGCACCACCGAGACGAGTCCCTGGCTCCATCCGAGCATCACGATCTTCTCCTCCGATCCGACGGGCGGTACGTAGAACAGCAGTTGGTATCCGTAGGTGGTCTCGATGCCGGTCGTCGACTTGTCCGTGCCCAGCAGGGTCTGCGAGGCGCCGGAGGTCGAGACGGTCGAGCCCTCGGCAGTGGGGCGGACGGTCGACGTCTCGGCGATGCTCGCCGCGACGAGGGCCCCCGAGTCGTTCGTCGCGAGCGCGATCGTCGGCGACGTGCCGGCGGCGTTCGAGAACTCGATCGAGGCGGTGTCCGGCAGCGCCTCGCGGTCGGCGTTCTTCTTGTCGACGCCGACCTGCCCCCGGAGGGTGTCGCCGTCGGCCGCGAAGAGCTCGGCGTACTGGCTCGAGTCGCCGTTGGCGAGCACGTCCGCGTACGCGGAGCCGACGGTCTGCGGGGCGAGCTTCATCAGGCGCGAGTCGGGCGCCACGATCGACGTGCCGACGGTGACGGGCGCGACGTCGGGGATGCGCGCGTTGGCCTCGAGCGAGATGGCGTAGTCGACCTTGTAGTCGACGCGCGGGCTCGCCTGGCTCATCATCAGCGCGATCGGGGCCTGGGTGGAGTCCGTCGAGTTCTGCACGACGGCGGTCACCAGGCGCGGCCACGACTCCGTGTCCTGCGGGAGCACCAGGCTCACCGGGGAGGCCGGGATCCTCGCCGAGCGCTTCCAGGGCGAGGCGCTCACCGAGCGCACCACCAACTACGACGTCGTCGCCAAGGGCGGGACGATCGACCCGCCGCAG
>NZ_PSUC01000036.1:0-27116 GCF_002931635.1 Rathayibacter sp. AY2B7
CGAGCTCGTCGAGCTGCTGCCCCCGGTAGACCTCGGTCAGCAGCTCCCGCTGGCGGGCGAGGGCGGCCGTCAGCCGGGCCACGCGGTCGCCGGCGAGGGCGTTCGACAGGTGCGCCGTGATCGCGCCGAACGACACATCGGCCGGCACGGCGATCAGCGGGACGTCGTGCTCGCGGCAGGCGACGACGAGGTCGTCCGGCACGAAGCCCAGCAGCCCCTCGCCGGCGAGCAGAGCGCTGGCACCCGAGTCCGCGACCGCGGCGACGAAGGCCGCGCTGTCCTGGGCGTCCCGACGCCAGACCAGACCGGTCAGCACCAGCTGGTCGCGCGAGATGTAGCGGCGCGGGTCGAGGAGATCGGTCGTGAAGATGCCGTCGACCGGCCGGGCGAGCGCTCCGTCGCCGGCGACCAGCACGCGCAGCCGCAGCTGCGGCGCGTCGAGGACGTCCTGCAGCTGCATCAGCTGCCCCGGTAGGTCGAGTAGGCGAAGGGGCTGAGCAGGAGCGGGATGTGGAAATGCGCCTCCTCGTCGTCGAGGCGGAAGGCGACGACGACCTCGGGGTAGAACGACTCGGTGCCCGAGGCGGCGAACCACGCGCCGGTGTCGAAGACGACCCGGTGGACCCCGGCGGACAGGCGCTCCGGCCCGAAGGCCGCCACGCGGCCGTCGTCGTCGGTGCGGGCCTCGGCGAGGCGCTCCCAGCCGGAGCCGACGCGGGCGTCGAGAGCCACCGGGACCCCGCGCGCGGGGCGGCCGCGGACGGCGTCGAGCACGTGGGTGGTGACGCGGCTGGCGTGCCCGCTCATCGTGCGGCCTCCGCCCGGACGAGGCGCCCGTCGTCGAGGCCGCGGACGCGCAGCACCGTGATCTCCCGCAGCTGCTCCGCGACGATGCGGGCCTCCGTCTCGTCGTCGAGCCCGAGCCTCCGCTCCAGCTCCGCGACGACCTCGGCCCGGTCGCGGCCGGCCGCGCGGAGGAGGAACACACGCCCGAACCGCTCCTCGTAGGCGCGGTTGCCGGCCAGCAGCCGCCGGGTCAGCTCCTCGTCGCCCGTGCGGCTCGCTGCCTGCTCCGCGGCCGAGAACGAGGAGGAGCGCCCCGCGCCCGCGTGCCGCTCGCCGATCCGGGGGTGGTCGGCCAGCGCCGCCTCCACCTCCTCCTCGGTGAGCGTGCGCGCGGCCCGCTCGGCCGCGTCGGCGAGCGCGTCGGCCGACGGGTAGGGCGCGCCGGAGGCGACCTCGTCGGCCCAGCGGGGGACGGCGAGGCACGCGAGCAGCACGTCGCGGGCGGTCTCGGATCGGGTGTCGGTCATGCGGTCTCCTTCGTCCGGCGGAGCAGGGGCTCGGCCTGCGGCACGATGGTCGGATGGATCTGGTCGGGAGTCGGGACCTCGTCGGGCTGGTGCTCGCGGCGGGTGCGGGGCGCCGGGCGGGCGGCCCGAAGGCGCTGCGGTGCGACGCGGCGGGAGTTCCCTGGGTGGAGCGAGCCGTCGAGAGGCTCCGCGCGGTGGGCTGCGAGCGGGTGCTCGTGGTCCTGGGCGCGGAGGCCGGACGGGCGCGCCTCCTGGTGCCGCCGTCCGCCGACGTGCTCGTCGCGGCGGAGTGGGAGAGCGGCCTCTCGGCGTCGCTCCGCGCGGGTCTCGCCGCGGCCGAGGGCGTCGCCGCGCTGGTCGCCCTGGTCGACCTGCCCGAGGAGCCGCCGAGCGTGGCGGCCCGGCTGCTCGCGGAGGCGCCGGTCGCGCCGGACGTGCTCGCCCGCGCGGTCTTCCGCGGTCGGCCCGGTCATCCGGTGCTGCTGGGACGGGACCACTGGCCTGAGCTCCTGGCCGGCGTGCACGGCGACTCCGGCGCGCGCGACCTGCTCCGCGCGAGGGGCGCGCTCGGGGTCGAGTGCGGCGATCTGTGGTCGGGAGCGGACCGCGACGGGCCGGACTGAGCGGTTCACGCCAGGTCCGCGTCGTCGAGGGCGGCGGCCAGCGCCCGCCAGGCCAGGGTCGCGCAGACGGAGCGGACGGGATTGCCCGCCACCGCGAGCAGCGCCTGTTCGTCGCCGGCGAGAGCACCCTCCCGGTGCGCCATCGCCGCGAGGAACGCGTCGATCCGCTCCCGCATGTCCGACGCCGGCAGCCCGTCGAGACCGTCCGCGAGCAGCGACGCGGATCCCCGCGAGACCTCGCACCCCCGCCCGCTCCAGGCGAGGCGCACCTGCTCCGCGCCGCCGTCGACGCGCAGCTCGATCCGGTCGCCGCAGGTGGGGGTGATCAGCTCGGCACGGCCGAGGGCCGGGGCCGGGTCGGCCTGCCCGACGGGGTCCTTGGCGTGCGCGCGGATCAGCTCCGCCGCCTCGCTCACGGCCGGTCCTCCAGCTCGGCGAGCTCCGCGTAGGCCGTGCTGATCCCGGCGATCCGCTCGCGCGACTCCCTCGGGGACACGCCGAGCACTCCGGACGCCACGAGCGCGACCGCGCTCATCGCCGCCGCGTAGCTGTCCAGCGCCGTGCCGCTGTCGACCGGGCACTCCAGCCAGACCGCCGCGTGCTCCGCGTAGCGCCGGGCGGGCGGATCCGCGAGGAGCACCACGGGCACCTCGCGCGCGGCGAGCGTCCCGATCAGGGCGGCGAAGGAAGCGGGGCGGCGGCGGAAGCCGACCAGCACCACGACGTCCTCGGCTCCGAGCCCCTCGAGCTCCTCGCCGAGCGACTGGCCGGGCTGCGGGGCGATCCGGACGCGTCCGCGCGCCTGCGCGAGCTGCTGGCGCAGGTGCAGCGCCACCGGGTAGCTGTTGCGCAGTCCGATCACGACGACCTCGCGCGCTCCCGCGATCAGCCGCACCGCCTCCTCCAGCCGCCCGTCGCCGAACGCGGCGGCCAACCGGGCCAGGTTCGCCCGCTCGCTCTCGAGGTGCGCGGCGAGCGGATCCCCCTGCCCCTGCGCGGGACCGACCGGCACTCCGGAGGACCGCAACGCCCGGGCGTGCTCGCGCACCTCCTGCGAGTTCGAGAACCCCAGGCGGCGGAACAGCCGCGAGACCGTGGCCTTGGACACTCCGCTGTGCTGGGCGAGCTCGGTCGCCGTGTAGACGGCCAGGTCGCCGAGGTGGTCGAGGATGAAGTCGGCCGCCCGCTGCTCCTGCCGCGACAGCGCGGCGTAGCCGGCATCGATGCGGTGACCGATGCTCGTCGAGGGGGCCGGGGCGGGGGTCACGCGGTCGGCGTCCCGTCGGCGAGCGCCAGCACGGCCGCCTCGAACGCGTCGAGCGCGGTCGCGACGTCGGCCTCGGTCACGTTCTCGTCCGGGTGGTGGCTGACGCCGCCCTCGCAGCGGAGGAAGAGCATCGCGTACTCGGCGAGGTCGGCGACCGCCATCGCGTCGTGGCCGGCCTTGGAGAACAGCACCATCGGCTCCGCGTCCCCGGTCGCGCGGATGCCCGCGCGCACGACGTCCTGCAGCCGAGACGAGGCGACGACCGCGGGGGCCGAATGGGTCTCCTCCACCGTCAGCGCCAGACGGCGGCGGGACGCCGACTCCGACATCGCGTGCTCGATGGCGTCCCACGCCGCGTCGCGCTGGGCGTCGGTCTCGGCGCGGAGGTCGAGGCTGAACTCGACCCGGCCGGGGATGACGTTGACCGCGCCCGGGAAGGTCTCGAGCCGGCCGACCGTGGCGATCACGCCCTGCTCCCGCGCGATGCGCTCCACCGCGAGCACGGCCTCGGCCGCCCCGGTGAGCGCGTCGCGGCGGCGGTCGAGCGGAACTCCGCCCGCGTGCCCGGCCTTGCCGGTGAGGGTGAGTGCGAAGCGGCGGGCGCCCGCTATCGAGGAGACCACGGCGAGGGCGCGGTCCGCCTCCTCCAGGTAGGGGCCCTGCTCGATGTGCGCCTCGAGATAAGCGAGAACGTCCTGCGCGTCGCGCGCGGCGGTGCGGATGCGCGAGGGGTCCAGCCCGAACTCGTGGAACGCCTCGACGAGCGTCGTCCCGTCGGCGTCCTCGAGCTCCCACCAGTGCTCGTCCCAGGTGCCGGCGAGGGCGCGGGAGCCGAGGAGCGCCGTGCCGAAGCGGGTGCCCTCCTCGTCGCCGAACGCGACGACCTCGACGGCGAACGGCAGGCGCCGGCCTGCCCCGTGCAGGCGCGACACCACGGCGATCGCGAGCATCACGCCGAGGATCCCGTCGTAGCGGCCCGCGTCGGGGACCGTGTCGAGGTGGGAGCCGAGCAGGAGCGCCGGGAGTCCCGGAGTCGCGCCCTCGTAGCGGCCGCACTGGTTGCCGGCCGCGTCCTGCCAGGTGCGCATGCCGGCCTCGGTCATCCAGCGCGCGGCCATCGCGTTCACCCGGGCGTGCTCGGGCGAGAGGTAGACCCGCTCGATGCCGTCGCGGCTGGAGGAGACCGCGGCGAGCTCGTCGCAGCGGGCCATGATCGCGGCGGCGTCGAGGGCGGGGGCGGCGGCGGGCGCGGTCGTGGGGTCCGTGGTCGTGCCGGTCATGCGCGTGCCGGCCCGTAGACCTCGTAGGCCCCCGCGACTCCGCCGCCCACCGGCACGGAGGCGCCGGCGCGGCGCAGCACCGCCTCCAACGCCGCCAGGGTGGTCAGCACCGCGTCCGTCCGGGCGTTGTAGCCCATCGTGCCGATGCGCCAGACCTTCCCGTGCAGCGGCCCGAAGGACGTGCCGATCTCGATGCCGAAGTCGGCGAGCATCTCCCCGCGCACCGCATCACCGTTCACGCCCTGCGGGATGCGCACCGCGACGACGTTCGTCATCTTGTGCCCGACGTCGCCGAACACCTCGAGATCGAGGCCGCGGACTCCGGCGAGCATCGCCGACCCGTGCAGCGCGTGGCGGGCGACCGTCTCGTCCAGGCCCTCCTCGACGACGATGCGGGCGCACTCGCGCGCGCCGTAGAGCATCGTGGTCGCCTCGGTGTGGTGGTTGAGGCGGCGCGGCCCCCAGTAGTCGAAGACCATGCCGAGATCGAAGTAGTTGGAGCGGACGCGGCGGGCGCTGACAGTGTCGCCCTCGTCGCGGATCCCCGCCTCGATGCTCCTGCGCGACTCGATCACCGCGACGGCCTTCTCCGAGAAGGTGACGGGAGCCGATCCGGACGGGCCGCCCAGGCACTTCTGGAGCCCCGCGGTGACCGCGTCGAGCCCGAGCTCGTCGGTCGCGAAGGCGTTGCCCGCGAGGGAGGCGGTGACGTCGGTGTAGAAGAGGGCGCCGTGCTTCTCGCAGAGGGCGCCGAGCTCCTCCAGCGGCTGCGCCATGGTGGTCGACGTGTCGCCGTGGACCACGGCCAGCATCTTCGGCTTCACCCGGGCCAGAGCTTCGGCGATCGCCGAGACGGGGAAGACCTGCCCCCACTCGGCCTCGATCACGTGCACCTCCGCGCCGCAGCGCTCCGCGATCTCCCGGAGGAGGTGCCCGAACCGCCCGAAGACCGGCACGAGCACGCGGTCGCCCGGCTCCAGCATCGAGACCAGCGCCGCCTCGATGCCCGCACGGCTCGTGCCGTCGACGAGCATCGTCTTCTCGTTGCGGGTGCGGAACACCTGCCGGTACAGCTCCTGCGTCTCCGTCATCGTCGCCGTCATGAACGGGTCGTACTGCCCGACCAGCTGCGCCGACATCGCACGCAGGACGCGCGGATCCGCGTTGATCGGGCCCGGCCCCATCAGCAGGCGCGGCGGCGGATCGACGGGGAGGAACGGTGCGGGCGCGGTCATGGGCCACCTCTTCACGAGCGGGAGAGAAACAGTCGTTTCACCCGGAGAGCCTATGCGACGGACGTTTCGCCGGTGTTTCACGAGGTGCGGCGGGTCACCCGGGAGGTCCGCGGGACACTGGTCGGCATGAGGACAGCGCCGCACCGAACGGTCACCGGCCGGTGACCGAGGACCAGATCGTCGCTCTCGTCTGGGCGCCGATCGCGATCGTCTTCGGAGCGGTGTTCATCGGCCGGCGCGAGTGGATCTCCGCGCGGGCCCGTGACCAGCTGCGCAGGCGGGGGCAGAGGGTCGGGCCGAGGACGCAGTCGCCCGTCGTGATGGCCGCGGGAGGCGCCCTCTTCGTCGTCGTCGGCGTCGTCGTGATCCTGCTCACGCTGACGTCGGTCCTCCGCGGACCCTCCTGAGCCGTGTCGGGGTCTCGGCACCCCTCCGGCGGCGCAACGCTCCTCCACAGGGGCGGCTCAGGGTCTGATTCTCCTGATCGGACGCCTCTGCGGCCCGGGTGTCGGTGGTCGCTGATTCAATACAGGTATGGCGGATCGGATGCGGCAGGGACTCGAGGAGGTCCGCGCCCTCGGCGACCGTGCGGCGCTGCTCGCCCGGTCCGCGGCTCCGCTCCACCTCGCCTCCGCCGAGGCGCTGCACGAGGCGTACAGGGCTGCGCTCCGCCGCCCCGAGGCGTTCGCTCGCGGCGGGTCACCCAGCGAGTCGCGCGACCTCGTGGAGCGCTCGGTGCGGGCCGAGCTCGCCGTAGCGCTGGCCGTGTCCGAGCGCGTGGCCGCCCGGGAGCTCGAGCACGCCCGCCTGCTGGTCGAGCACCTCCCGTGCACGCGCGCCGCGCTGGCCGAGGCGCGGCTGCGCTGGGAGGCGGGGCAGATCATCTGCGGAGTCGCCGCGACCCTGCCGCCGGCCTCCCTCCCGGAGTTCGACGAGCGCGCTGCGGGACTCGCCGCCTCGATGACGCCGACCCAGCTGCGGGGACGCCTCGTCCGACTGCGCGACGAACTGCACGACGTGCCCCTCGCCGATCGCCACGCTCGCGCCCGGGAGGACCGGGCCGTCTGGGTCTCGCCCGAGCAGGACGGCATGGCCACGCTCTGCGCGACCCTCCCCGCTCCGGCCGCGATGGGCGCGCTCGCGCGGCTCGACCGGATCGCCCGCACCCTCCGCGACGGGAACGGCGACAGGACGGGCGGCGGGAGCGGTCCGGCGCAGGATCGCACGCTCGCGCAGCTGCGGGCCGACGCGCTCGTCGACCTGCTCTGCGACGGCGACGTGTCCGGTACGGCGCCAGGCGACGAGAGGCCGCGGACGTCTGCTCGCGGCATCCGGGCCGAGGTGCGTCTGACCGTGGCCGCGAGCACCGCGGCCGGGCAGGACGAGACGCCGGCAGAACTGGACGGCTACGGCCTCATCCCGGCCGGCGTCGCGCGCGAGCTCCTCGGACCCTGCTCGGCCGTCACCCCGGTGCTCATCCACCCGAGCTCGGGTGCCGTCGTCTCGGTCGGCAGGACGCACCGCCTCCCTCCCCCGCGGATGCGCCTCGCACTCCAGCTGCGCGACCGGACCTGCCGCTTCCCCGGCTGCACCCGGCCGGCGGCGACGGCCGAGGCCGACCACACGCTGGAGTGGCGCCACGGAGGCGACACCGCACTCCACAACCTGGCGTCGCTCTGCGTCGGCCACCACCACGTCCGCCACGGGGACCGCTGGACCTACACGCTCCACCCCGACGGTTCGGCCGACTGGACCACTCCCACCGGCCGCCGCGTGGTCACCCGTCCCCCCGATCCGCCCGCGCCACCGCGGCCACCGCGCAGGCCGAGCTTCAGCGATGCGCCGCCGCCGTTCTGACCGCGGGACATGCTGCGCTCCTGCGGGCGCGGGATGCCCCCCACCCGCACTCGGAGCGCGCCCTCAGAGCGCGCCGGCCAGCTCCAGGAGCGCGAGGTCCGATCCGCGTGGCCCGACCAGGCAGAGCCCCACCGGAGCACCGTCGACGCTCAGCCGCGGCACCGACAGCGCCGGATACCCGCCGATCCCCGCGACGCAGGTCAGGCCGAGCGTCGCCGACCGTGCCGCGTCGATCGTCTCGGCCGACGCGTCGAGGGTCGGCGCGACCGACGACGCCGACGGCAGGAGCAGCACCCGCCCGTCGAGCGCGCCGTCGAGCGCCTGCCGGAAACCCGCGACCCGCGCCCGCGCGGCCGCCTCCGTCTGCTCGTCGACGAGCGCCGCCGCGTCGAACCGCGCCTGCACGTCCGCCGCCAGCACTCCCGGATGCGCCGCGACCCACGCGCCGCTCGACCGCCACGCCTCCGCGGCCTGCACCAGCCGGAACGCCTCGAGCATCTCCGCCACGGCCGGCAGCGCCACCTCGTCGGCGCTCAGCCCCTCGACGCTCGATCGGAACGCCGCGCGGACGGCCGCGTCCACCCCGTCGAGGAGCGCCGGAGCCACCGCGAATCCGCGGGCCGCGGACCCCGGAGGCAGGCAGACCTCGGCCACCCGCCTCAGCGTGCCGAGGTCCCGCGTCAGCCACCCGACGGTGTCGAAGCTCGGCGCCAGCGGCAGCAGCCCCTCGACGGGCACCGCACCGTGGGTCGTCCTCAGCCCCCACAGGCCCTGGTAGGAGGCGGGTACCCGGATCGATCCCGCGGTGTCGGTCGCCAGCCCGACGGCTGCCTGCCCGAGCGACACGGCGGTCGCCGGTCCACTCGACGAACCGCCCGGGATCGCCCCCGGCACCGCCGGGTTAGTCGGAGTCCCGTAGCCGGAGTTCCGTCCCGCGATGCTGTACGCGAACTCGTCCGTCTGCGCGATCCCGCGCACCGACGCTCCCGCTGCGAGCAGCTGCGCGACGGCCGGAGCGGTCGCCGCCTCGATCGGCGCGGAGGCGAGGCGGGCCGGCACTCCCGCGCCGATCCGCTGGCCCTCGATCGCGAAGAGGTCCTTGACCGCGACGTCCAGTCCGTCGAGGGTCCCGGAGCCGGCGGCCGGCACGAGCGGCGCGCCGACGGCCCGCCAGACGCGGGGGTCCAGCGCGGGCGAGGGCGCCTGCACCTGCGCGGCGCGCACCCTCCAGGTCCCGCCCTCGCGCGACCACAGCTGCGTGACGAGCCCGCGCCCGCCACGGGCCGGAGCGTTCACGCTGACCACGAGCGCCGTGTCCGCATCGACCGCCCGCACGTGCAGCTCGACCAGCTCCCGCACCGGTGCCCCGCCGCGACGACCCCGGAAGCCGGTGATGACCGCGTGGCCGACGAGCAGTCCGGAGGCGTCGCCCCGGAGCGTCGTCGGCGCGTCCACGAACGCGTCGGCGAGCGCCGCGACGTCGTCAGCCCCGAGCGCCGCCTCGTACGCCAGGACCGCGTCCACCAGCCCGTCCGGCAGGTCGCCCTCGAGCGTCGTCACCCGCGGGTCAGTCATCGAAGTCGGCCGTCCGGACGCGGGCGTGCACGCCCTTCACCAGGTCGACGACCTGCGAGATGTCGAAGTCGGTCGCCGCGCTGAGGTAGGCGTAGGCGTGAGCCGGGTCCATCCCGTAGCGGGCCGCCAGCAGCGCGATGGCCGCGCGGACGCACTTCTGCACGGCGACGTCCAGGTCCTCGTCCATCCCGGTGGGCACGAGGAACTCGCCGGTCTCCCCCATCGGCCCGAGCAGCTCCCCGAACGCCGCGATCGCCTCGGCGCGTGGGACGACCTCCAGGCGCACCCGGACGCGCAGGCTCGCCTCCATCGCCGTCAGCGCCACCTCGCCGTCGCCCTGCGCGAAGTGGGGATCGCCGACGTACGCGAGCGCGTCCGGGACCTGCACGGGAAGGTAGAGGCTGGTTCCGGCGGTCAGCAGTGCGATGTCGATGTTGCCCCCGTGCGCACCGGGCGGCACGGAGTGCGGGCGCTCCTCCCCTGCGACGGCGACGCCCATGATCCCGAGGAACGGCCGGAGCGGGAACCGGGCGGCCCGCTTCCCTCCCGGCACCAGCGGGATCACGCCGCGGAGACCGCCCTGCGCGTCCTCGTCGACGCGCGCGAAGACGCTGAACGGCCCCTCCTGCAGCGGGTACTCGCCCGGCAGCGCCCCGCGTCCGTGCCGGTTCGAGACGACTCCGTACGGCACGCGCGGCTCGGCCTCGAGGAGGGTCATCCGGAGCAGGTCCCCCGGCAGCGCTCCCCGGACGGCGATCGGCCCCGTGACCACGTGGGGCCCGTCCGTCTCGCCGTCGCGGAACGGCCCGTCCGCGGCGAGCGCGACCGCGTCGCGCAGAACCCCCTCGGGAGCGACTCCGTGGCGGCCGAAGAAGGCGACCGGATCGCGGCCCTGATCCTCCAGCACGCCCTCGTGGCTGAGCGTGTCGATGACGACCTCGGCCCCCGAGTCGACGGTGAGCACGGGCGCGTCCGCCGCGCACGGCAGGCGCCCCCACAGCACCGAACCCGGCTCGGCCGGCAGGTAGTCCACCCCCGGCGGCACTCCCTCACCGGGCTGCACCGCCCACTCCGTCCACCGCATGCGCGTCCGCCTCCCGCGCGGCCCGTCCGCGCCGTCCGACCCTAACCGCGCCGTGTTTCGAGCATGTGCACGCGTGTGCCACGATTCTCCAGACCCGCCCCCGACGACAGGACTCCCGTGTTCCGACGCCTGCGCACCCGCTCCGAGGGCGCGACCCTCGGCCTGATGCTCGCCCTCACCTTCTCGACCGGCATCATCGACGCCGTCGGGTACCTCGGGCTCGACCGCGTCTTCGCCGGCAACATGACCGGCAACGTCGTCATCCTCGGCATGGCCCTCTCCGGCGCGGCCGACCTGCCCGTGGTCGGGCCCCTGATCGCGCTGGGCGCCTTCATGATCGGCGCCGTGATCGGCGGTCGGGTGCTCCGCCCGGTGAAGAAGGGCTGGACCTCGCGCTCGACCTGGCTCTTCGCGGTGGTCGGCATCCTGCTCGGCGTCCTGGCGATCGTGCTCGCGGTCGTGCCCGAGCACCCCGAGCCTCTCTCCTTCACCGTCACCGGCGTACTGGGCGGGGCGATGGGCCTCCAGGCCGCGACCGCCCGCCACCTCGCCGTCAAGGACGTCACGACGGTCGTCGTCACCTCGACGATCACGGGCCTCGCTGCGGACTCCCGCCTGGCGGGTGGTTCCGGTCAGCCGTGGTTCCGCCGCGCGGCGGCGATCGTCCTGATCGCCGCGGGTGCCGGAGTCGGCGCGCTCGCCCTGCTGGTCGGACTCTGGCTCGGCCTGGCGATCGCCGCGGTCATCACGCTCGTCGCGACGCTGCTGGGCGAGCTCGTCGTCCACTCCCGGTACGCTCCGGCGCCCGCCGACGCCGCCGCCTGAGGCGGCGCCTCCCGGCGCGTCAGCGCGGCAGTTGCTGGCAGTGCGGGCAGAGGTGCGAGGAGCGGTTCATGAACGGCACCCGCACGATCGCCGCGCCGCACCGGGCGCACGGCTTCCCCGTCTGCCCGTAGGCGTGCAGGCTGTGCGAGAAGTAGCCGGAGGCACCGTTCACGTTCACGTACTGCGCATCGAAGCTGGTGCCGCCCTCGGCCAGCGCCCGTTCGAGCACCGAGCGCACCTCGGCGAAGAGGCGGCGGATGCGCGCCTCGCCGAGCGACGAGCTCGGCCGCTCCGGGTGCAGCTCCGCCGCCCACAGCGACTCGTCCGCGTAGATGTTCCCGATGCCGCTCACGAGCGTCTGGTCGAGCAGCGCCCGCTTGATCCCGCTGCTCCTCCTCGCCAGCGAGGCGACGACCGAGCCCAGGTCGAAGGAGGGGTCGAGCGGATCGCGGGCGATGTGCGCGACCTGCGAGGGCACGGCGCGCAGCCAGCCGCCTCCGCGGGCCTCCTCGCCCGCGTAGCCGCCCGGCGCTCCGTCCGGGGTCGGCACCAGAGCGTCGACCGCCATCGAGCCGAAGATCCGCTGGTCGACGAAGTGCAGGGCGAGCTCGCCGTGCTCGGGGTGCTCGATCCCGATCCGGATGCGCGCCAGCCGCGGCAGCGCCGCATCCGCCGTGCGCAGCAGCACCTGACCGCTCATGCCGAGGTGCACCAGCAGCGCCTCGTCGCGGCCCGCGGGCAGCCAGAGGAACTTCCCGCGCCGCACCGCCGCTTCGAGCCGGCGCCCGACGAGCAGGCGCTCGAAGGTCCCGTGCGGATGCACGTGCCGCTTCAGCGAGCGCTCGTCGACGATCTCGACGCCGGTCACCAGGGAGCCGGTGACCGCGGGAGCGAGACCCGCCCGCACCACCTCGACCTCGGGCAGCTCGGGCACGGTCAGTCCGAGACCGCTGGAGCGACGGGTGCGCCGGGGGCCGCCAGACGCGTCCACGCGTCGAGCGCGGCGGCCATCTCGGCCGCCTTCTTGCTCGTCCCCTCGCCGCGGGCGGTGACGAGTCCGCCGACGATCACGGTGGCGACGAACACCTTGCTGTGGTCGGGGCCGGTGGCGGCGATCTCGTAGCGCGGGGCCGGCGCACCGCGCTCGGCGGCCGCCTCCTGCAGGCTCGTCTTCGGGTCCATCGAGACGCCGAAGCGGAGCGGATCGGCCCGCAGAGGGGCGATCAGGCGCAGCACCAGGTCGCGGGCCGCGTCGGGACCGGTGCCCAGGTAGACGGCGCCGATGATGGCCTCGACGGTGTCGGCGAGGATCGACGCCTTGTCGCGGCCGCCGGTCAGCTCCTCGCCGCGTCCGAGGCGGAGGAACTCGCCCAGGCCGATGCCGCGGGCGATCTCGGCGAGCGCGACGGTCGAGACGAGGCTCGCCCGGCGCTTGGCCAGGTCGCCCTCGCTGAGGGCGGGGTACTCCGTGTAGAGCATGACGGTCACGGCCTGCCCGAGGATCGAGTCGCCGAGGAACTCGAGGCGCTCGTTGTGCGGGATGCCGCCGTGCTCGAAAGCGAACGACCGGTGCGTCAGGGCGAGCTCGAAGAGCTCACCGTCGAGGCTCACGCCGAGCGTGGCCTCCAGACGCGACCGGTCGTCGCTGGAGGGTCGTGCGGAGGTCTGGTTCACCATGGACCGCGGTCCGTTCGTCGAGGGGCGGTGCGCCCCGCGCCGTGCGGACCAGGAGCGGGATCAGACGTCGGCGACCTTGCGGCCCTTGTACTCGAGGAACAGCGCGGTGCCCGCGGAGTCCTCGACGACCTTGGCGCGGTGGGGAAGGCTGTAGACGACCTTGCCGTTCTCGATGGTCTTGACGAGGGTGGGGACCTCGGCCTTCCACTGCGAACGACGGGCGTGGGTGTTCGCGCGGGACTTCTTCCTCTTGGGAACAGCCATGATTCTCTCTTCTCTACCTCTAGTCGGATTCGGTGCGGGCGGTCGCGCCCTCACCGCTGTCTGCGGAAGCTCTGTCGGTGGAAGCTCCGGGCGCTGCGGCCCCGCCGTCCCCCTCGCTCAACCCTGCGAGCGCGGCCCACCGGGAGTCGCGCGGCGCCTCGGGTTCGGGCGTGGAGGAATCGGCCAGCCGCTCCCCCGTGACGGGGTCGAGGCCCGGACAGTCCGGCCGGCAGACCGGCTGGAACGGCAGCGACAGAACCACCGCATCCCTGACCAGAGGTTCAAGATCCACGTGGTCGTCGTGAACCTCATAGTCGAAAGCTTCGTCAGAAGAGTACGCGAAAAGTTCCTGGAACTCGACATCGACAGGCAGGGAGATGTCGGTCAGGCACCGGCTGCATTCGCCGTCGGCCCTCGCCGACACCTCGACACTGGCCAGGATCCCCTCGTGCACGGACTCGAGCCGGACGTCGAGATCGACGGCCGATCCCTTGCGGACCGCGACGATCCCCTCGCCGAACTGCGCCGGCGCCTCGAGCTCGAGGCGGTGCTCGCGCATCTCGCCCGGCCGCCTCACGAGGTCGCGCACGTTCACGGTGAACGGCGTCTTCTTGAAAGTAGTCACGAGGGTCCAGCCTACCCCTCCCGGCCTCCTCCGGGGCGGGTAGGGGCCGGGAGGAACCGGGAGGGGCGGCGACCGGGCTCAGGCGCCGCCGGCCTCCAGCGTGACGTCGATCGGCGCGTAGTCGGCACCGCTCGTGTCCACTCCCTCGTCGGCGAGCTCCGCGAGCGCCTTCTCGACGTACTCGTTCGAGTAGGCGGTGGCAGGCGGGTCCGCGCTGATGATCGTCGCGCCCGTCTCGTTCTCCGTCTCCTTCGCGATGTCGACCGTCTGCTGCCACGCGGCCTCGTCGATCATCCCGACGCCGCTCGTCGAGGGCCAGATCAGCTTGTTGACCTCGTTGGTCATCCAGAGCTGGTGGCTGGTACCGAGGGTGGATCCGGCCGCGGTGACGATGTCGGCCGCCGCCTGCGGGTCGTCTTTCGCGAAGATCCAGCCCTTGATCGAGGCCTTGATGAAGGCGACCGTCTGCTCGGCGTACGCGTCGTCGTCGGCGAGCCTGCCCGCGTCCGCCCAGATCGCGTCCTGGAGCATCGCGGTGCCCACGTCGTTCCAGCTGATGACGTTCAGATCGTCCGGCTGGTACAGCTCGCCTGTGGCGGGATTCACGGTCTCCAGGACCTGGGCGTACTCGTTGTAGGTCATCGCCTGGGCCGCGTCGATGTCGCCCGCGAGGAAGCCGTTCATGTCGAACTGCTGCTGCACCAGCGAGATGTCGTCGAGGGAGACGCCGTCCTTCTGCATGCCGGCGAACAGCTCCCACTCGTTGCCGTAGCCCCAGCTGCCCACGCTCTTCCCGGCGAGGTCGGCGGGCGAGGTGATCCCCTTGTCCTTGAAGGAGATCTGCGTGGTGGCGCTGCGCTCGAAGATCTGCGCGACGTCGGTGATCCCGGCCCCCTGCTCGATCGAGCCGAGGACCTTGGGCACCCAGGAGATCGCGTAGTCCGCGTCGCCCGAGGCGAGCACGTCCTGGGGGACGATGTCGCCGCCTCCCTCGGCGATCGTCACGTCGAGGCCCTCGTCCTCGTAGTAGCCCTGGTCGAGCGCGGCGTAGTACCCGGCGAACTGCGCCTGGGCCACCCACTGCAGCTGCAGGGTGACCGGCGTGAGGCCGCCGGAGCCGGAGTCGGACCCCGGGTCGGAGCCGCCGGAGGCGCTGCAGCCGGTGAGCGCGAGGCCCACGGCCGCGAAGGCGGCGGTCGTCGTCAGGGTGATGCGGGTGCGTCTGGTCACGGGTCCTCCTGGTGCGGTCTGCGGGGTCGCCGGAGCGGCGCGCCCCGTGGTGCGGCGGTGCAGGTGGTGCTGTGGTGCAGGTGGCGCTGATGATGCGGGCGGTGCGGATGGTGCGTCGGGTGGAGTCGGGAATCGGGAATCGGAAATCGGGAATCGGAAATCGGGAATCGGAAATCGGGAATCGGAAATCGGGAGGATCGAGGAGGGTGCGGGGACGCGCGGCGCCGCGCTCAGCGCAGCCGGCTGCGGCGCAGCGCGAACGCCTCGAGCGCGGCCGTCACGGAGTAGAACACGAGGCCGACGACCACGGCGCCCAGGACGTAGGCGTAGGCGAGCGCGTAGTCGCTGCCCGAGGCCGCCGTCGTGATCGACTTGCCGAGCCCGCCCACGGGTCCGCCGAAGTACTCGGCGACCAGCGCCGAGATCACCGCGAGCGAGGAGGCGATGCGGAGCCCCGTGAAGACGTAGGGCACTGCTCCCGGCAGCGTGATCGTGCGGGCGGTCTGCCAGGGGGTCGCCGCGTAGGCCTTCAGCAGGTCGCGGTGCACCGGAGCGGCCTGCCGCAGCCCGCGCAGCGTCGTCACGTACACCGGCACGAACACGGCGAGCGCCGCGACGAGCTGCCTCGCGGTCTCGGCGTTCGCTCCGAACATCGTGTAGAGCACCGGAGCGAGGGCGACGATCGGCACGACAGCGGCCGCGGCCACGATCGGCGCGACCAGTCCGTCGAAGACCCGCGCGAGCGCCGAGAGTCCGGCGACCACGACCGCCAGCACTGCGCCGACCAGCAGGCCGACCAGCGCGTTGCGGCCGGTCACCGCGCTGCCCTCGGCGACGGAGCCGAGGTTCGCGGCGAACTCCCGTCCGATCGCCAGCGGCGACGGGAGCACGAACGGCTGGATCGCCAGAGCGGTGACCCCGGCCTGCCAGAGCAGGACCGCGGCGATCCCGAGCACGACCGGCGCGAGCACGCTGCGCGCCAGCGCCGTCGTGCTCACCGGTTCTCCACTCCGCGCGGCACGGCGGCGGGATCGCCGTGCAGCAGCTCGCGCACGGCGCTCACGTCGCGGAAGAACGCCGTGTCCTCCCTGACCGCCGCGTCGCGCTCGGATGCTCCGGGGAGTCCGACCGGGAGGACGTCGCGGATCCTTCCCGGCCGCGGCGACATCACCACGACGCGGTCCGAGAGGAACACCGCCTCCGGGATCGAGTGGGTGACGAAGACGACGGCGGCGCCGGTCTCGCGCCGGATCCGCAGCAGCTCCGTCTGCATCCGCTCGCGGGTCATCTCGTCGAGCGCCCCGAACGGCTCGTCCATGAGGAGCAGGCGCGGGCTCTCGGCGAGCGCCCGCGCGATGGCGACGCGCTGCTGCATCCCGCCGGAGAGCTGGTCCGGGTAGGAGTCGGCGAAGTCGCCGAGCCCGACCAGCGCCAGCAGCTCGTCGACGCGCGAGCGCCGGGCGGTCGCGGCGACGCCGTGCAGCTCCAGCGGCAGGGCGATGTTCGCCCGGATCGTGCGCCACGGCAGGAGGCCCGCCTGCTGGAACGCGATCCCGTAGTCCTGGTCGAGCCTCGCCTGCCGGGCCGTCTTGCCGAACACGGCGATCGAGCCGGAGTCCGGCTCGTCGAGGTCGGCGATCAGCCGCAGCAGCGTCGACTTGCCGCAGCCGGACGGGCCGATCAGCGAGACGAACTCCCCCGCGGCCACCTCGAGCGAGACGTCCTGGAGCGCAGTGACGCTCGCGGCGCGGGCGGTGGTGAAGGTCCTCGTGACCGAGTCGACGACGACCGCGGATCCTGCAGTGCTCATGCGGGCTGCTCCCCTCGGCGGTACGGACGGAGGAGGGTGCCGAGCAGGGCGACGGCGCCGGCGGCCGCGAGGCCCACCAGCACCGCCCCGAGGATC
Organism: Rathayibacter sp. AY2B7; assembly: GCF_002931635.1. Lineage (NCBI taxonomy): Bacteria > Bacillati > Actinomycetota > Actinomycetes > Micrococcales > Microbacteriaceae > Rathayibacter > Rathayibacter sp. AY2B7. The sequence continues at coordinate 16,762 of NZ_PSUC01000036.1, forward strand.
GGCGCCCAGGGCTTGGCGGGGTCGCCTCCGGCAGCGGAGGCGAACTCGATGATCATGCGGCCGATCCCGCCGCGCAGGCCGATCGAGACCTCGGCGACGATCGTGCCGACGACGGCGCTGACCGCTCCGAGCCGGAGGGCCGGCAGCAGGTAGGGCACGCTCGCCGGGAGCCTCAGGCGCACCAGCGTCTTCCACCAGCCGACGCCGTACACGTGCATCAGCTCGACCTGGTGGGCCGTCGGCGAGCCGAGCCCGCGGAGCGCCCCGATCGAGACGGGGAAGAACGCGAGGTAGGAGGCGATCAGTGCCACCGACATCCAGTTCTCCCAGGTCACCGGTCCGAGCTCGAGCTGCGACCCCCAGCGCCGCACCAGTGGGGCGATCGCGATCAGGGGCACCGTCTGGCTCAGCACGATCCAGGGCAGCACCGCCGACTCCGCCGTGCGGAACCGCTGCATCAGGAGAGCCAGGAGCAGTCCGACGACGGTGCCGACGACCCAGCCGACCGCGGCGATCCCGAGCGAGAAGGCACTCGCCCCCAGGACGGCCGACCAGAGCGCCGGGGCGTTCCGCGCTCCGGTGACCGGTTCGCCGAGCCGGGCCGCGATCTCCCAGAGGTGGGGCATCGCGATGGCGCTCGTGCGCGGGAGCACCGTGACTCCTCCGACGACCACCCCGGCCTCGGGCCCGAGCGCCTTCCAGCCCTCCCACACGAGCGCGAGCAGGAGGAGCCCGCCGGCGCCGAGCACGAGCCCGCGCGCGAGGGCCGGTCTCATGCGCGGGCCACGATGTGCTCGCGCAGCTCCGGGATGATCCGCTCGCCGTACACGCGCAGCGTCTCCTCCTTGTTGTCGTGCTGGAGGTAGCCCGCGAACTGCGTCACGCCGATGTCGGCGAGCGCCCGGAGCTTCTCGATGTGCTCGTCCGCCGTGCCCAGCACGCAGAAGCGCTCCACGATCTCGTCCGGCACGAAGGCGGTGTGGCTGTTGCCCGCGCGTCCGTGCTCGTTGTAGTCGTAGCCCTCGCGCCCGGCGATGTAGTCCGTCAGCGCCTGCGGCACCGCTCCGGAGGCGCCGTAGCGGCCCACGATGTCGGCCACGTGGTTGCCGACCATCCCGCCGAACCAGCGGCACTGGTCGCGCATGTGCTCCCGGTCGGTGCCGATGTACATCGGCGCCGCGACGCAGAACTGCAGCGACTCGGGATCCCGGCCGGCGTTCGCCGCCGCCTCCTTGACGGCGCCGATCATCCAGCGCGCGATGTCCACGTCGGCCAGCTGCAGGATGAAGCCGTCGCCGACCTCGCCCGCGAGCTTCAGGGCGAGCGGGCCGTAGGCGGCCACCCACATCTCCAGGGACGAGCCCCGGCTCCACGGGAACTGCAGCGTCTGGCCGTTGTACTCGACCGGACGGCTGTTGGCGAGCTCGCGGATGACGTGGATCGACTCCCGCAGCGTCTTGAGCGTCGTCGGAGCTCCTCCGGTCACCCTCACCGCCGAGTCGCCGCGTCCGATCCCGCACACCGTGCGGTTCCCGTACATCTCGTTGAGCGTCGCGTGCAGCGAGGCGATGACCGTCCAGTCGCGCGTGGCGGGGTTGGTGACCATCGGGCCGACCGTGATCCGGTGCGTCCTCTCGAGGATCTGCGAGTAGATCACGTAGGGCTCCTGCCAGAGCAGGTGCGAGTCGAAGGTCCACGCGTAGTCGAAGCCGTGCGTCTCCGCGAGGACGGCGAGCGCGACGGTGCGCGAGGCGGGCGGGTTGGTCTGGAGGACGACTCCGAAGTCCATGGGATTCCTTCTGCTCGATCAGGTGCTGGCTCGGATCGGGTGCCGGCTCAGATCAGGTACTGGCTCAGACCGCGCGGGATGTACGCCCCGTCGCCCTTCGTGCCGACGTAGGAGCCGTCGTCGACGACGACCCTGCCGCGGGAGATCACCGTGTCGACGTGGCCGTCGATCTCGAAGCCCTCCCAGGCGGAGTAGTCCATGTTCATGTGGTGGCTGCGGCCCTCGCCGATCCCGATCGAGGTGTGCCCGCTCGGGTCGTAGATCACGACGTCGCCGTCGGCCCCGGGCTGGATGACGCCCTTCCTCCCGTACATCCCGAACATCCGCGCCGGAGTGGTCGAGGTCAGCTCGACCCACCGCGGCAGCGAGATCTGCCCCGACACCACGCCCTGGTACATCAGGTCCATCCGGTGCTCCACCGAGCCGATGCCGTTGGGGATCTTCGAGAAGTCGCCGATCCCCATGTCCTTCTGGCCCTTCATGCAGAAGGGGCAGTGGTCGGTCGAGACCATCTGGATGTCGTTCGTGCGCAGCGACTGCCACATGTGGTGCTGATGCCCCTCCGCCTTCGAGCGCAGCGGCGTGGAGCACACCCACTTCGCGCCCTCGAAGCCCGGCGCGCCGAGCTGCTCCTCGAGCGAGAGGTAGAGGTACTGCGGGCAGGTCTCCCCGAACACGTTCATGCCGCGGTCGCGGGCCTGCGCGATCTGCTCCACCGCCTGCTTCGCCGAGACGTGCACCACGTAGAGCGGCGCGCCGGTGAGGTCCGCGATCATGATCGCCCGGTGCGTCGCCTCCTCCTCCGCCTGCCACGGCCGCGAGGTGCCGTGGAAGTACGGCGCGGTGTTCCCGGCGGCGAGGGTCTGCTTCACCAGTTCGTCGATGAGGGCGCCGTTCTCGGCGTGCATCATCATCATCGCGCCGTTCTCCGCGCCCTTCTGGAACGCCCGGAGGATCTGCCCGTCGTCCGAGAGGAACACGCCCTTGTAGGCCATGAACAGCTTGAAGCTGGTCACCCCCTCGCGCATCAGCTCGTCCATCGCCACCAGCGAGGAGTCCTGCACGTCCGAGAGGATCTGGTGGAAGCCGTAGTCGATCGCGCAGTTCCCGGCCGCCTTCTCCTGCCAGGCCTGGAAGCGGTCGACCACGCTCTCGCCCGGGTACTGCACCACGAAGTCGACGATCGAGGTCGTCCCTCCCCAGGCCGCGGCCCGGGTGCCGGTCTCGAAGGTGTCCGAGGCGAAGGTGCCGCCGAACGGCATCTCCATGTGCGTGTGCGCGTCGATCCCGCCCGGGATGACGTACTTGCCGGCCGCGTCGATCACCCGGTCGACGTTCGCCGCCAGATCGAAGCCCAGCAGCGTGGAGCCGGGGGCGAGGACGGCGGCGATGGTCTCGCCGTCGATCAGGACGTCTGCGGCTCCGGTGCCGGTCGCGTTGACGACCGTCCCGCCGGTGATGAGGGTCTTCATCGGTCTTCCCCGTCTCGGTCTGCGGTCACGGCTTCGGGATGCTGGTGTACGACTCCGGCCGGCGGTCCCGGTAGAACTGCCAGTCGTCGCGCATCTCCTGCACCATGTCCATCTCGAGGTCGCGGATCAGGATCTCCTCGGCCTCGCCCGAGCCCCGCTCGCCGACGAACTCCCCGCGCGGATCGATGATCTGGCTGGTGCCGTAGAAGTCGACCGCGAGGTCGCCGTACTCGTTGTCCTCCCGGCCGACGCGGTTGGGCTGCAGCACGAAGTAGCCGTTCGCCACCGCGGCCGCCGGGCCCTCGACCTCCCAGAGGCGGTTCGACAGGCCGGGCTTGGTGGCGTTGGGGTTGAAGACGAGGTGGGCGCCGTTCAGGCCCAGCTCCCGCCAGCCCTCCGGGAAGTGGCGGTCGTAGCAGATGTGGACGCCGACCTTGCCGACCGCGGTGTCGAAGACCGGGAAGCCGAGGTTCCCGGGCCGGAAGTAGAACTTCTCCCAGAAGCGGTCCAGGTGCGGGATGTGGTGCTTGCGGTACTTGCCGAGGATCGTCCCGTCGGCGTCGACCACGACCGCGGTGTTGTAGTAGACGCCGGTCTGCTCCTCCTCGTAGATCGGGAGGATCATCACCACGCCCAGCTCCTTCGCGAGGGCCGCGAAGCGCTGCACGATCGGCCCGTCGGCGGGCTCGGCGTAGCGGTAGTACTTCTTGTCCTGCGTGATGCCGAAGTACGGGCCGTAGAACAGCTCCTGGAAGCAGACGATCTGCGCGCCGTCGGCTGCGGCGTCCCGGGCCATCCGCTCGTGCTTGTCGAGCATCGACTCCTTGTCGCCGGTCCAGGTCGTCTGGGTGATCGCTGCGCGGACGATGGTCATCGGTACCTCCATGCTCGGGCGTCCCTGTCCGGCTCCGGCGTGCTCCGCCAGGCGGTGCGGAGCCGGGGACGTGGACCCACTGTGGTCCCCGCCGGGCCCGAAGGCAATGACGGACCGTCCGGCTCCGGGGACAGGGCTTCATCGTCGGGGTTCGACGTTTCCCCGGTGTTTCCGGCGCGGATCCGCAGCATTAAGGCTCGCCGGGGGAGGAATCCGTCGGTGCCGCTAGCGTGGGCGGATGCGCATCACGATCCTGGCCGGAGGCGTCGGCGGCGCCCGCTTCACCTCGGCGGTCCGCGAGCACCTCCGCGATCTCGAGGCCGCCGGCGGCGAGGCGAGCGAGATCACCGTCGTCGTCAACACCGGCGACGACATGTGGCTCACCGGCCTCAAGGTCTGCCCCGACCTCGACTCGATCACCTACGCGCTCGGCGGAGTGAACGACACGGAGCGCGGCTGGGGCCGGGCCGGCGAGAGCGAGCGGGTCTCGGCCGAGCTCACCGCCTTCGGCGTCGGCTGGCCGTGGTTCACCCTGGGCGACCTCGACCTCGGCACCCACATCGCCCGCAGCTCGATGCTGCGCGACGGCCTCACCCTCTCGGAGGCGACCGCCCGGATCACCGCCCGCTGGCCGCTGGGGGTCCGCCTGCTGCCGATGTCGGACCAGGACGTCGAGACCCACGTCGAGGTCGAGCTCCCCGGCGAGGGCGTGCGGCTCCTCCACTTCGAGGAGTGGTGGGTGCGGCTGCGCGCGTCCGCGCCCGCCCGCCGGTTCGTCCAGCAGGGGGTGGAGAGCGCCCGCCCCGCCCCGGGCGTGCTGGAGGCGATCGCCGACACCGACGCGGTGCTCGTCGCCCCCTCCAATCCCGTCGTCTCGATCGGCACGATCCTCGGAGTGCCCGGGATCGCGGACGCCCTCCGCCGGACCTCCGCACCCGTCGTGGGCGTCTCCCCCGTCATCGGAGGCGCGGTGGTGCGCGGCATGGCCGACGCCTGCCTCGCCGCGATCGGCGTCGAGACCTCCGCCGAGGCCGTCGGCCGGCACTACGGAGCCCGGAGCGGGGGCGGCCTCCTCGACGCCTGGCTCGTCGGCGAGGAGGACGCGGACGCGGTCCCGGCGCTCGAGTCGGCGGGGCTCCGCGCCCGCTCCGTGCCGCTCTGGCTGACCGGCCGGGACGCCTCCGTGCGGCTCGCCGCCGACGCTCTCGCCGCCGCGAGGGGCTGAGCGGAGCCTCCTCCCCGGGGCCGCGAACCGCGTGTCGCAGCGCGGATGCGGTCACGCCTCCCACGGGGCGCCCCGTTCCCTTGTACGGTCGGACGCGGACGAACTCCCCGATTCACCCCCGCATCGGATCCGGAGCCCCTCGGTCGCGCCCCCGACCGCGTCCTCACCACGTCTCCGAGCCCTGCGGAACCGCGTGCCGTCCCGTCAGGAGGACACCATGGAGCCCAGCTCGAGGATCAGCACCGAGCGGATCGAGCCCGACATCGTGGTGATCCGCCCCGTCGGCCGGCTCGACCTGTCCACGGCGTGGGAGCTCGAAGCGGTCCTCCAGCGCGCGCTCGAGGCGGGAGAGGTCCGCGTGGTCGTCGACCTGGCGGCGGTCGAGTTCCTCGACTCGTCCGGGCTCGGCGTCCTCGTCGCCGGACTCAAGGAGGCGCGGAAGGCGGGCGGCGAGCTGCGCGTGGCCGCCGCCGGCGAGCAGCCCGCCATGGTGCTCGGCCTGTCCAACCTCGACCGCCTGCTCGGGAGCGCCGAGACCGTCGAGGAGGCCTACCGTGCCTGAGCGCTCCTTCGTCGTGCGCACGCCGCCCGAGGACGGCGTCACCGCCGTCCACGAGGCGCTCGAGGAGCTGTGGCTCGAGGAGCCGGGTGTCGCGCCGGTCGACCGGATGTCGTTCGAGACCGCGCTGGTCGAGCTGACCTCGAACATCGTCCAGCACGCCCGGTCGTACCGGCACATCATCTGCCTGGTCGAGATCCGCGTCGACGCGACCGAGCTGCGCGCCTCGCTCAACGACTCCGCCGAAGAGGCGCCCGCCGAGGTCGCCGACCCCCGCGACATGCCGGACGAGTGGGACGAGGCAGGCCGCGGCATTCCCTTCATCCACGCCCTCGTCACCGAGTTCTCCTACCGCCGTGTCGACGGGCAGAACCTCTGGGCACTCGCCCGGACCCGCACGTGAGCGAGCCGACCGAGCGCGCCCGCCTCGCCGCGATCGCCGAGCTCGGGATCGGCCTGAGCACCCCCCAGGAGCGCTTCGACAGGATCACCCGCGTCGCCCGCCGACTCCTGCGCGTCCCCCTCGCCGAGATCAACATCCTCGAGGAGTCGACGCAGTTCACGAAGTCGCCCCAGCGCTCGGCGCGGGCGAGCAGGATGCTGCGCGCCGACTCGATGTGCGACGTCACGGTCCAGCAGGGCGACATCCTCGTCGTCGAGGACGCCACCGCCGATCCGCGGTTCGCCGACCGCGGAGTCGTCACCGGATCCCCTCACGTGCGCTTCTACGCGGGCCGCCCGCTCGTCGTCGGGGACGGCCTCCGCGTCGGCACGATCTGCATCATCGACAGCGAGGTGCGCGGCTTCTCGGAGGAGGAGCGCGAGATCCTCGAGGACCTCGGCCGGTGGGCCGAGCGGGAGCTGCGCGAGATCGCCTTCTCCGGACGCGGGAGCGAGACGCAGGAGCGGCTCCGGCCCCCGCGCCTCGACCTCGGCGAGTGGAGCCTCGACTCGCTGACCACGCCGCTGCACGACGTCGCCGGCGACTACACGGCGTGGCGCCGCAGCGGGGACGACCTCTCCCTCGAGCTGGTCGACGTGATGGGCAAGGGGGTCTCGGCGGCGATCGTCGCCTCCGCGATCCGCTCCGCGTTCCAGGCGCGGCCGGAGCTCCCTCCCGCGGCAGCCGTCGAGGCCGTCAACCGCCAGCTCCTGCCCGACCTGACAGCGACCGGGATGTTCGCGACCGCGCTGATCGCCCGGGTCGACCTCGCGAGCGGCGCCGTCGCGTTCGTGGACAGCGGCCACGGCCTCACCCTCCTGCTGCGCGCCGACGGCACCACGGAGCGGCTCGCCTCCACCGGCGTCCCGCTCGGCATCGCCGCCGACGTCTCCTGGGAGGAGGAGCAGCGCGTGCTCGCCCCCGGCGACGCGCTCTTCTCCTGCAGCGACGGCCTGCTCGACGTCTTCGGCGGGCGCCTCGACGCGCTCGACCGTCTCGCCGAGCTGGTGCGGAGCAACGACGACCCCGCTCTCTTCGAGCGTCTGCATGCTCTCGCAGACGACGCGCACGACGATGTGACAGCGTTGGTGCTGCGGCGCTCCGCAGCGCCCGCCCCCTCCTGATCCTGATCGAAAGGACCTCCCCCATGCCTGGTGCACTCGTCCTCGCCGGCGGCGGCCTCGCCGGAATCGCCTGGGAGCTCGGCGTCCTCCGCGGCCTCGCAGACGCCTCCCCCGAGGCGGCCCGCCTCCTGCTCGATCCGTCGACGACCTTCATCGGCACCTCCGCGGGCTCCGCGGTCGCCGCCCAGCTGAGCACCGGCACCGGCCTCGACGAGTCCTACGAGGCCCAGCTCCAGGAGGAGTCCGCCGAGATCGGAGCGGACGTCGACGGTGAGCGCCTCCAGGCCCTCTTCGCCGCGGCCGTCGAGGGCGCGACCTCGCCCCAGGACGCGCGGCGCCGCATCGGCACCCTCGCGCTCGAGGCCGAGACGCTCCCCGAGGACACGCGCCGGGCCGTCATCTCGGCCCGCGTGGGCGACGCCGACTGGCCCGAGCAGCGTCTGCTCATCACCGCGGTCGACACGGCCACCGGTGAGCTGCGCGTGTTCGACCGCGAGAGCGGTGTCGGCCTCGTCGACGCGATCTCCGCCAGCTGCGCCGTCCCCGGGGTCTGGCCTCCCGTCAGCATCGACGGCGTCCGCTACATGGACGGCGGCGTGCGCTCCGGCAGCAACGCCGACCTCGCCGCGGGAGCCGACTGGGTCCTGATCGTCACTCCGCTGCCGGGAGTCGGCACGCCCGGCGCGGGCCTGATCCCGACCGGCGAGCTCGACGCCCTCGCGGACTCGCGGGTCGAGGTGCTCTACGCCGACGAGGAGTCGGTGCGCGCCTTCGGCCCGAACTCGCTCGACCCGGCCGTCCGCGCCGCCTCCGCCCGCGCCGGACGTGCTCAGGGCGCCCGGCTCGCCTCGCGGATCGCCGCGCTGGTCGGCGCCGAGTAGCCGGTCTCAGCGCCGCACGCTGTAGCGCGTGAAGACCGTGCCGTCGGCGAAGCGGTGCTCCTCGCGCAGGTCGAGGCGCGCGTGGAACCCGCACGGGAGGAAGTGGGTCCCGCCGCCCACCGCCACCGGCACCGTGTAGACCTGCACCTCGTCGACGATCCCGGCCAGCAGCGCGTGCCGGGCGAGGGTCGGCCCACCGATCGAGACGTCGTGGTCGGCGGCGCTGACCTGCGCGGCGACGACGACCGGGTCGAACCCGCCCTCGACGCGGGTGCGGCGGGTCTCGGCCGACTCCAGCGTCGTCGAGTACACGACCTTGTCGGCCGCCCGCCACATCTCCTGGAACTCGCGGATGAACGCGAACTCCTCCGCGAGGGCCCAGGTCTGCTCCCACGCGCGCATGACCTCGTACATGCGCCGCCCGTACAGGTACGTGCGCACCCGCCCCTCGCGCTCCGTGATGAAGCGGTGCACGGCGGGTCGCGGCTCCGCCCAGGCGAATCCGCCGTCCGCGTCGTTCACGTAGCCGTCGAGCGACGCGATCGAGCTGTAGATGAGCGCGCCCACGTCGGCCTCTCTCCGTGGCCGGCTTCGGGACCGCCCACGGGCGCGACCGTAGGCCTCCCGCCTCCGTCCGGCAATGTCCGCCGGGGCCTCTGGCGCGGATCGACGGGTCGTTGCCGTTCCCGTCGACGCTCCCGGCGGTCGGCGCCCCCTCCCGGACCGCGTACCGTGGTCGTGCCGCAGGGAGCGGCCGTGAAGGGTTCGGGATGAAGATCAGCCAGCTGCGCCACTTCGTGGCGGTCGCCGAGGAGCTGCACTTCGTGCGCGCCGCCGAGCGCCTCGGCATCTCGCGGCAGAAGCTCGACTCCTCCGTCGCCGCCGTCGAGCTCGACCTCGGCAAGCCGCTCTTCGAGCCCGGTGCCGCCGCCACGACCCTCACCGCGGCCGGGCGGCAGCGCCTCGCCTCCGCCCGCGAGGAGCTCGCCGCGCTCGGCGACGAGCCGGAGGCGGCTCCGAAGTCGGGTGGCAAGGCCAAGGCCTCCAAGGGGACCGGGCGCGCGCCGATCGTCAAGGGCCAGCCGAAGCCCTACAAGCGCCGCCAGTCCCGCTGACGCGCAGTGTCCGATCGCCGGAGGTGGTGGGCCCTACCGGGCTCGAACCGATGACATCCACGGTGTAAACGTGGCGCTCTACCAACTGAGCTAAAGGCCCCCGTCGCGGGCGCACCCGCGGACGATCGACTCGATCCTACGGCAGGCGGAGCGGCCCCCTGCGGGCACTAGCCTCGGCACATGACCGCCGACAGCGACTCCCGGGCGAGGCGGCGCGCCGAGAGCCGCTGGCCCGCCTCCGCCGCGATCCTCGTGGCCGTCGCCCTGAACGTGGCCGGCCACAGCGCCGACACCTCGGTGGTCCGCCTCGTCGCCGCCGGCATCACGCTCGCGCTCCTCGTGCCGCTGTTCGTCGTCAACCCGCACCGGCTCGACAGCGAGACGCGCTGGTCGCGCGGGGTCTCCATCGCCCTGGCGGTCGTGCTCGCCGTGGCGAACCAGGTGAACGTGGTCGCCGTGGTGATCGACCTCGTCGACGGGACGGCCGACGGCCCGCCGCTGCTGCTCACCGCGCTCCAGGTCTGGGTCACCAACGTCGTCGCGTACGCGCTGCTGTTCTGGGAGCTCGACCGCGGCGGTCCGGTCGCTCGCGGAACGCTCCCCCGCACCGAGCTGGCGGCGGCCGACTTCGCCTTCCCGCAGGACACCTACCGCGACACCGCGCCCGAGGTCGCCGCGACCTCCTCCGAGCGCGCCGACTGGCGGCCCGGCTTCGTCGACTACCTCTCGGTCTCGACGACGAACACCATGGCGTTCAGCCCGACCGACACGATGCCGCTGTCGAGCCGGATGAAGCTCCTGATGATCGCCGAGGCGTTCACCGGATTCGTCCTGCTGGCCCTCGTGATCTCGCGGGCCGTCAACATCCTCAGCT